>CAZSAS010000224.1:0-1510 GCA_964604855.1 uncultured Methanosarcinales archaeon | reverse complement strand
CGCACATCATGTACAAGTCCAACCTCTCCCACCAAATGATGACCGACTACCTCAGGGAGCTCCTCGAGAAAGGGTTCATCGCGGAGAGCGCGGACAAGAAAGGCAAGAAGCAGTACGAGCTCCTGGAGAAAGGCCACAAGTACTTGCAGGACTACCAGGTCATCAGGGGGTTCATCGACTCCTACGACCTCGGCTGAGCGCGAATCCCTTCTGCGATGGTTTTCCCTTTCAGGAGTGGCGCCAGCCCGCCACATACTCCTCGTGCCTGCTGCACGCTCTACCTTTATATACAACCTGTCCCCTCTCCAAGCACGTGCCCTTAACACTACCTTTCAACACTCCACGATTCCGCACCGTGCTGGCGCGCTACCGCCAGGCACAACGGAGTCCGCGAAAGGTCCAAGACGAGCTGCTCAAGCGCGTCATCGAGCGCAACAAAGACACCGCCTACGGCAGGAAACACCGCTTCTCCACCATCCGCTCATATGCTGATTACTGCAAGCGCGTGCCAATCGTGACCTACGAAGACATCTACCCATACATCGACTGCATGCTCCAAGGTATGCGCAACGTGCTGGTCAAGAACCCTGTAGTCTTCTTCGCGACGACGAGCGGCACGACCAGCCGTCCGAAGCTCATCCCAGTCACCACGCAAAGGGCCCGGCAGCTCCAGGAGGAGCTTTTGCTATGGGCTTTCTTCATGATTAAGCGCGACATGCGCAAAGGCCTCCTGGGCAAGACGCTCTACTTCGCGGGGCCCTTCCGCGAGGGCACCTCGGCAGGCGGCACGCTCATGGGTTCAATCTCCGGTTATATGGCATGGAAGAGTCCGTTCTGGGCGAAAGCGCGCCTCGTCATCCCGCCGGATTACTACAACGAGATGGACTTTGAGAAGAAGACTCGTATGATTACGCTCAAGGCGCTTGCCGAGAAGAACATCACCCAGATAGGGTTCGCAGCGCCCATAGAGGCTATCCTCTTCTTCAACTACCTCAAAACGCACCGCAAAGCGCTCATCAACAATCTCGAGAGGATAGGCCGCCGCGCTCGCGCGAAGCAGCTCGCGAAACTCGCCGCGTTCACTCCGGCGATGATATGGCCAAAACTCTTCCTTATCAGCTGCATCAAATCCGAGACCAACACTCCCTACCTGCGCTCCTTGGAAGACATGATAGGCAAGCACGTCATCGTCCGCGACCCCGGCATCTACACGAGCGAAGGACGCTTGACGCTCGGCCTTACCGATGACGACCGCGCAGGAGTGCTCATGGCGCAAGAGAACTTCTTCGAATTCCTCGAGCGGTTCGAGGAGGACAGCGAGCTCACGGGCATTGCAGGGCTGTCGTACCGGACCGAGCTCGGCTGCGTGCACAACCCGCTGCCGACGGAGCCCGTCGACCTCGACACGCTGCCGATGCCGGACCTGACGATCATCGAGGGCTGGCGCCGCATGCGCATCCTGCCGATCATGACCTCGCGCGGCTGCCCGCACAACTGCTCGTTCTGCTCG
>CAZSAS010000223.1:0-1520 GCA_964604855.1 uncultured Methanosarcinales archaeon | reverse complement strand
GAACTCGAGGGAGAAGATGTCGTTGTTGCAGTTCGTGGCGCGCATCTTCACGACCGCGATCTCGCGCACGACCTGGCGACGGAACGGGGTCAGGCGGATAGTGATGATGCCGTCGGCGAGGAAGTCCTCGATCTCGAACTCGCTGTACTTCGAGCCGTCGAGCGGCATCTCGCTGATGAGGAAGCTCGTGATGTGCATGTCGCGCAGGTACTCGAAGATGTAGAAGAGCTCGATGCGCGGGTTCTCGAACCGGCTCAGGACGTACAGGGCCGAGAGGCTGTCCAGGACGAAGAGCGGGCAGCCCGCCTCGGCGTGGATCTTCTTGATCACGTTCTTGATGACGTTCAGCCAGCTCTTGTTGTTGTCTGTGTTCACGTCCCGGATCTCCTTCCGGATTGTGCCGATGTCGACGATGATGAGGCTGCCCAGGCTCTGGTCCTTGAGCTCGGCCATGCGGGTGTTGAGCTCGCTCAGCTCCTTGATGATGACGAGGTTGATGCGGCGCATGTCGTAGTCCATGTTCACCATGTGGTTCACGAGGCTCTCCGCGCTCTGCTCCAGCGAGACGTAGATGCTGTTCTTCCCGGCCACGGCCTCATGATAGAGCAGGTTGAAGCAGATGCTGCTCTTCATCGTGCCGGAGAGGAGCGTTATCAGCCCTTCCGGAATGCCGCCCTGGATGTTCTCGTCCAGGCCCTGGACGTGCATCTTGACGCGCTTGATCTGGTGCTTGTCAGAAACCAGTTCTTCCGGCATGTCTCACCCTCTTTTTTCTCCTCTGAAATCTACTGATTTATAAATCTTTCAGTTGCCATCATCCATCTTTCATCTCGCGTGGGTGATGTCGTCCACGAATCCCGATTTGATGTTCACGATGATGTTGTCCTTCTCGAGCTCTTCGCAGCCCACAATCATGCCCTGCGTCTTGATCTGCCACAGTCGCTTCCCGACCAGGTCGCCCGGCTCCTGCGTGACGACGCTCGAGTAATGGCCTGCCTGGTGGGCCACCCCCGACAGCCCGGGCATGTAGTCGAGGTTGTAGGCCCCCTCCCCGTCCAGGATGTAGAGATTGTGGTCATAGCTCCCCACGATGACCTCGGGCGAGCCGTCCCCGTCGATGTCGGTGACGATAGGGCTCGTCACGATCCAGAAGTCCGTCTCGTAGCTCCAGAGCTTCTCCCCGCGCCGGCTGAGGCAGTACACCTTGTTGTCGCAGCTCCCGAAGATGACCTCCGGCTCGTCATCATGGTTCACGTCCGCGATGATGGCGCGTGCGTAGATCGCGCCTTCCGTCAGGAATCTCCACTGCTCGTTCCCCTTGAGGTCGAGGCAGCAGAGCACGCCGGTCATGTCGCCGATCACGATGTTCATCCCGTCCATGAGCTTGCCGAACGCGGGACGCGCCCGGACCGGCCCTTTCGTCTCGAACTGCCAGAGCTTGTTCCCCAAGGGGCTGAAGCTGTACACCCGTCCCTTCTCGGTGCCGAAGAGGAGCTGGGTCACGCCTTCCTTGCAGACCG
>CAZSAS010000222.1:0-1530 GCA_964604855.1 uncultured Methanosarcinales archaeon | reverse complement strand
AAGCGGGGATCCGTCGTCTACGACGAGCATGGCGTGCATGCGATACCGGCCTATCCGTCAACGACGCTCGTCGATCCCACAGGAGCGGGCGACTCCTATCTCGCCGGCTTCGTCAAGGGGCTGGAGCTCTTCGACGACCCAGTCAGCCAGGGGAAGCTGGCGGCTGCCGTCGCGACGCTGAGCATCGAGAGGAAGGGAGCGATGCAAGCGACGCTTGCCGAGGCGCTGGAGCGTACCGGTCTCAGCGATACGTCGCCAAAGTTGCCTTGACCGCCTGTTCGAGATTCTTGTAGACGTACCTCGTCGGGAAGCGGCGGCCTTCCATGTACTGGCTCGGCACCGCGCGACAGGTGAGCTTGCCGGTTCCCACGACAGCTTCGGCTCCCGGCACGGTATCCTCAAAGGCGTCTCCCTCGTCGCGACCGAGCTTCTCCATCGCCAGTAAATATATCTCCGGCTCAGGTTTGCCCTCTCCCCACACCTCGTCCATCGAAGTGATTTGCCTCTGATCGATGAGCGGCAAGAGGCCGGAACGGTCTAGCTTCAGGAGTATCTCGTCTCGCGGACCGCCGGAACAGATGCCGAAAGGGATGCCGAGACCACTGAAAGTAAGAAGAGCCTCCCTAGCGAATGGTTGCAGGACGAAAGTATCCGTGCGGAACCATCTGTGGAGATAGGCACGCTTGATATCGAGGAGCTTTCCGGGTGTGAGGCCGAACCGCTCGTCGAGCTCGTAGCGTTCCACCAGCGCCTGTGCAATCACCTTGCCGGATTTGCCGGCGTGCTTCTTGTAGCTCTCCTCGGGGAAGTCAATGCCGAGAGTCTTGAGCGGCACCGCCCAGCCGAAGTACTGATATGGTTCCGTGTCGAGGAGCAGTCCATCGAGGTCGAAAAAGACTCCTCGTTTTCGCTTCAACATTTTACTACTATAGAATGACTTCAATCTATAAAAAGATTGCGACCTGTAACCGAGCCGTCAACACGAACCGCCGGAACACGAACGGCAACCTTTAAAAACCCCCTGCTGTTCTCGCGGATTCGCATGGCATCACAGACTGTCGAAGCGTTGGTGGAAGGCGGCAAAGCAAGCGCAGCGCCGCCGCTCGGCCCCGCATTGGGCCCGCTCGGCGTGAACATCGGCCAGGTCGTCGCGAAGATCAACGAGATGACGGGCGACTTCAAGAGCATGAAGGTGCCGGTGAAGGTCACGGTCGACACCGACACGAAGGCGTTCGAGATTTCTGTGGGCACACCGCCGGCCGCGCAGCTCATCAAGCAGGAAGCCGGCATCCAGAAAGGTTCGGGCAGGCCTGAGAGCGAGCACGTGGCGGACCTGGCCATCGAGCAGGTCATCAAGATCGCGAAGATGAAGCGGACCAGCCTCCTCGCCGCCGACGATAGGGCGGCCGTGAAGGAAGTCATCGGCACCTGCAATTCCATGGGCGTCAAGGTGGAGGGGACGCCGGCCGTCCAGACCATCAAGCGCGTCGATGCCGGCGAGTTCGACAAGGAGATCCTGAGCGGCAAGAC
>CAZSAS010000221.1:0-1582 GCA_964604855.1 uncultured Methanosarcinales archaeon | reverse complement strand
CCAGAAGACGCCGACGAGGACCATGAAGCGGAGGGTGCTCGGCCCGCTGACCGGGAGGAGGTAGGTGATGGCGCCGACGATGAGCATCGCGGTGGTGACGTTGCCGACGAGCCAGGCCACCCAGCCCGTGAGGAAGCTGGGGAAGTGGCCGTAGGCCTGCTTCGCGTACTCGTAGACGCCGCCGCTCTTCGGGTACATGGAGACGAGCTCCCCGAAACAGGCGGCGGAGTAGATGCTGATCAGGCTGATGGCGACCCAGGAGATGAGGCTCGCGGGCCCCGCCGTCCGCGCGCCGATAGCGGGCAGGAAGAACATCCCCGAGCCGATGATCGAGTTGAGCGTGATGAGGAGGAGCGTCTTCGAGGAGAGTGTCCGCTGGAGCTCGGTCATGCTGATTCCGGACGAGAAGGAGTTTTTAAAATCGTCGCGTAATTAGCGAGTGGTGAAGGGGAGAACAGGAGGCGGTCGCCGCCTTAACGGCTGCTGTCGGCCTGGCGCTCGACTTCCGCCTTCTTCGCGATGGCGTTGCTCTTCGGGTCGAGCTGGTAGGCGAGGAGTATCTCCTCGGCGAGGCACGCCGCGGCGCTCTTCCGGCTCTTGACGGCCTTGGCGTACGCGCCTTGCGTCATGAGCTTCAATGCCGTGTCGATGCGGCGCTGGGGCGCGCACTCGACCGCTTTCGGGTAGCGCGCGCCGCCGTACTGGATGGTGATGATGTCCTCGCGCGGCGCGGCGTTCTCCACGGCGCGCACCAAGACCTCGACCGGGTTCTTCTTCGTCTTCTTCTCGACGAGCTCGAGCGCGGCGTAGACGAGGTCGTACGCCGTCTGGCTCTTCCCCGTGATGTGGCCGCTCGAGAACTTGTGCTTCTTCGCCTTGTGACCCGGCACCATGATGCGGTTGATGAGGCGCTCGACGATGTTGCTCTTGCTCTTGTGAAAGCGCCTGCCCGCGTAGCGCGCCCCGGTCTTCGGGACGATGATGGGCTGCACGCTGAGATAGCGTTCCAGCCCGGGGTCCTTGATCTTGATGTCCCCGCAGGGCCAACGGTCGAAGAGCTTGATCGCCTCGGTCATGAGGTTCGCGAGAACTGGGGGCTGTTTATAAAGCTTGCTGTGCTTGCCGGCACGCGCGGCGGGCGTCCGCCAAGGAGCGATAGGAGGGAACGCGTCCGCCGGGGGCGAGGTTGAGATGGCGGAAGAAACGTCCGATGCCGTCCCGGTACTCCTGCTCGCGCCCGGGAGGGACGGCCAGGGGATGGGAGACGGTGAGGCGGTAGAAGGAGATTTCCATCTGGCGCTGCAGGTCCCTGCGCTGCTCGAACGCGCCGAGAAAGTACTTGGGGTGCTCTGCCAGGGAGGGGACCGGGGATGGCGGCCCGAGACCGGGATAGAACGCGGCGATGTCGTCGCACATCCAGAGGATGCCGTACTGCGTGATGCGCCAAGCCTGGGGGCTGGATGGCCGGACGGCCAGCCACGACGGCCTGCCGACGTCAACCGCTGGCAGGACGGAAGCCGAATCGAGGAGTATATCGAGCAGTTCATCGCCGTTCGACTGCGAGGGCGAGCCTACCGTGAGG
>CAZSAS010000220.1:0-1633 GCA_964604855.1 uncultured Methanosarcinales archaeon | reverse complement strand
CGACCTTCTCCACGGCAATCGTGAGCGTGACGCGCTTCCGTACCACGCTCGCCTTGCCCTCCTTCGCGTCGCCGAGCTTCAGCTTCCGCTCCGTGCTGGCCCGTGCCTTGTCGCCGGCCTGGATGACGCTCCGGAGTATCCACAGGTCGTCCGCGTTCTCCACCCGGAGCCGGACCAGGCCGTTCTTCAGGTCCTGCTTGAGTATCCGCATCGTTTGCCTCCCGACGATAGCTTCGTCGCGAAAAGAGAAAGCTTTATATATAAACTTTTGCCGGGTGAAGCCATGCGGAATCGTCGTGGCAGCTACCGCGCAAGCACACCGGTAGTCATTCTGCTGATAGGACTCATCCTCATCCTCTACATACTCTTCCTCCCGCCTGCGCAGCGCGAGGAGCTCCTGACGGGTGCCCCGGGCACCGGCGGCGGCGGCTCCTACGTCGTGCCGCCCGGCGGCGGCCCCATCAGCGGCGGCGTCGTGCTCATGGACAAATACGTGGGCACGCTGCACAGCCTCGGGCCCGCCGAGGTGGAGCACAGCATCCCCACCACGACCGTGTTCACGAGCACGAACACGGAAGAGGTCAAGTTCATCGACAGCATGCTCGTGAAGAAAGGCGCGTTCACCGAGCAGGCGGCCGACCTGTCGTTCAACGCGGACATGGGCGTCGCGAAGAACTACCTCCTCACCTTCAACGTCGACGAGGCGCGCGGCCCCCTCCTGATCAGCCTGAACGGCCACCCCATCTTCGAACGTGTCATCACGACGCGCTCGCCCGAGCCGATCAAGCTTCCCCAAGAGTACCTCCAGCAGGAGAACACGCTCGTGTTCAGCACGGACAGCACGGGCTGGGCCTTCTGGCAGGCCAACACCTACGACCTGCGCAACATCCTCGTCAGCGCGGACGTGACGCGCTACGAGAACAGCCAGGCCGAACAGCACTTCACCATCCCCCCGCAGGAGTACGAGCAGATGGAGAGCGGCACGCTCGAGTTCGTGCCGCAGTGCGACCCGGGCCAGACCGGCAGGCTCACCGTCACGGTGAACGGCCAGCTCATCTACGCCGGCTTCATCGACTGCGGCGTCCTCACCAGCCAGGACGTGGCGAAGGAGCTCCTCAACGCGGGCGACAACAGGGTCGCCTTCACGAGCAGCCAGGGCAGCTACACGCTCGACCGCGTGCGTTTCACCAGCAAGCTCACCCAGGAAGACTATCCGGTGTTCTACTTCAACCTGCCCCCGGACATGTTCCAGCAGGCGAACGTCTTCGCCGGCCGGGTCGTCATGACCCTCAGGTTCACCGAGGGCAACCAGCCCAAGCAGGGCAGCGTCATCGTGAACGGCTTCCAAGACAGCTTCAGCACGAGCGGCTACTACTACCAGGCCACGCTCGACCCGAACGTGCTCATCCCCAACGCGAACAGCATCCAGCTCATCCCGTACAGCGGCAGCCTCCACGTCGCCGAGCTCCGTGTCGAGCTCCTCGGATGAGCACGCTGTTCTCCCCACACATCCCCCATATCCGAGAGGTGACGATGACGAGGAATTCTCAACATGGCTCCGCACGGCAATCCTGAAGCGGAGAAGCGAAAAATGAGCGGCTATGACGGAACGATAAGAATAGATACTTCCATA
>CAZSAS010000219.1:0-1683 GCA_964604855.1 uncultured Methanosarcinales archaeon | reverse complement strand
CGCTCGACCACCTCGCGACCCGTGTGGTGAACAACGCGAGCTACTGGCTGGACCGCGGCAGCACCCTCGAGACGAGCGACGCGAAGCGGGCCGAGCAAAGCCTGAAAAAGTGAAACGTTTTTCACTATATTTTTAAATTGTTCCTCTTGCACTATTGCCATGGCCAAGGCGGTGCTCTTCGATCTCGACAACACCCTCTATGACTATGGGCGTTGCCACCGGGTGGCCATGGAAGCGTGCTTGGCAGTGCTCAAGCGGGCCGCTCCGGGCCTGACCAGGAAAGCCTTCGTCCAACAGTATGACGAGGCCCGTCGAGAAGTCAAGAACGAACTCATCGGCCACGCCGCTAGCCACAACAGGGTACTCTACTTCCAGCGCCTCGTCGAGACCCTCGTCGGGAGATTCGACGGGGCCCTCATCCTCCGCCTGAACGACGCCTATTGGCGGAGCGTCCTCGGCACGCTCCGACCGCGCGCAGGAGTGCTCAGGACCTTCCGGGCACTCCACGCGAGAGGCATCAAGATAGTCATCGTCACCAACCTCACCGCCCGAGTCCAGATACAGAAGCTCCGCAGGCTCGGCATCTCACGCTATGTGGACAGCCTCGTCACGAGCGAGGAAGTGGGGATGGACAAGCCCAATCCGGAGATGTTCCTCCTGGCGCTGAACAAGGCCAAGGCGCGCCCGGAAGAGGCGCTCATGGTGGGCGACTCGCCGAAACAGGACATCGAAGGGGCGAACCAGGTTGGCCTCACGACGGTGCTCCTCGCCGGCAAGCACGACCCTGGGAAGGGGAAATGGAAACCTGATCACATCATCGGGCGGATCGACGACGTGCTCCGCCTGCTCTAGACCATCAACTTGCAATACACGCAGGTGTCCTTGCTCGTCGTGGGATAGCCGCATTCCGGGCAGTCGTGGAGCTGTCCGGCCTCGTTGCCCTCTTCCACGTCTTCATGCGGTTCCTGGAGCTTGCTGACGGACTTGAGCAGGTTCTTCTTGTCGTCCCGCGAGAACCAGGCGTGGTCCGTCTTGAACCTGATTTGCGGGTTGTCTGTGGAGAAAGGGCATTCATCGGCGTCGTGCGGGATGCCCCTGAGGAGGCAGTAGAGCCGGTTCTCCTTCTCGGTGAGGTAGTAGAGCGGCTTGAGCCTTCCCGCCAGCTTATGTTCCGGTCGCGGGGGAAGGATTTTCCGCTGCCGGCGGAGCTGGTCCACGTTGCGATGCAGCAGGTTGTGCATCGCCACGAAGAACTCGTCGTCGAGGTTATGCCCAGTCGCGAGGTAGCCGTAGCCGTGCTCGACGGCCGCCTTATTGAGGAGGTAGCGCTTGATGACGCCACACTGGCTGCAAGGCTTGTCGCCAGTCTCCGCGAAGTGTGGAATCTGATACGGATGGGTCTTCAGATCCTCGACGATGAGCGGGAGCGAATATCTCTCCGCGAGCTCCTTCCCCACACCCAGGCCCTTTTCCGAGTACTCAGGGATCCTCAAGTTGATCGTGAAGAGCCCCAGTTTCAATTCGTATTCGTCCTTGATCCTAACCAGGACATCCACGAGGGCGCCACTGTCCTTGCCGCCCGAGATGCCGACGAGGACCTTCACATTCCTGGTCCCCGTGCTCTCGAGGTAGCGGCGAACCTTCTTCTCGTAGTACGCGAGGAAGTGCTCCCTGCAGAACCTG
>CAZSAS010000218.1:0-1769 GCA_964604855.1 uncultured Methanosarcinales archaeon | reverse complement strand
CTCCCGGATGATCTTGCTCATGAGGAGGCGTTGCTCCACGTCCAGGTAGGCGCTCGGCTCGTCGAGGAGGAACAAGTCCGCGTCCGCCGCGAGGCAGCGGGCGATGATGACGCGCTGCAATTGGCCGCCGCTGAGCTCGCCGAGCTTCTTCTCGTAGAGGGACGCGAGGTCGAGGGGCTTGACGAGCTGGGTGTCGTACTGCATGGCGTGCGCAAGGAAGCTGCCGACGAGCTCTTCCTTGTCGAAGCCCTCCGTCTCCTCGAGGTATTGCGGCTTGTAGCTGACGCGCAGCTCGCCTCTCGAGGTCTCGCCCTCGATGCGCGCCAGCTCCTTGACGAACGAGGTCTTGCCGATGCCGTTCTCGCCGAGGATGCCGATGATGTCGTGCTTCCTGATCGTGCCAGGGGCCGCCGTGAGGGTGAAGCTGCCGAGCGTCTTCGTGATGGCCGGCCACTCGCAGAGCGTCTCGTCCCTTGTGCCTTTCTGCTCGAGCGCGTGCTTGGGGAAGGTGATGGGGCGGTCGCGGAAGCGCACGTTCTCCTCCTTGAGGTAGCCGTCGAGGTAGACGTTGATGCCTGCCTTGGTGCTCTTGGGCTGGCTGACGATGCCGTACCCGTTCTCGCGGCCGTAGAGGAGGTGCGCCAGCTCGGTCATGTAGTCGAGGATGATGAGGTCGTGGTCGATGAGCATGACTGCGGTGTCGTCGTCCGCCAGCCCCTGGAGGAAGTGGGCGCCGGTGATGCGCTGCTTGATGTCGAGATATGAGGTCGGCTCGTCGAAGAAGAGGACGTTCGCGTCCTTGAGGACGGTGGCGGCGATGGCGACGCGCTGGAGCTCGCCCCCGCTCAAGACCCCGATATTCCTCTCCAACAAATGATCTATTTGGAGTTCTTCGAGTATGGAATCGAACCGTTCTTGATCCTGCTCATTGATTTTTTTGAGGAGATCCCGGACTTTCCCTTGATAGGATTTCGCGAGCTGCTCGACCTGCTGGGGCTTGTAGCTCAGCGTGATCTTCTTGTCCCGGAGCTTCTCGAAATACCCTTGCGCCTCGTTGCCTTTGAAATGGTCGATCAGCGCCTGGATGTCAGGCTTCGCCTCATCCTCCGTATCCCCCCTCCCTTCAACGTTCCCGAGATTAGCATCGAGCACGCCAGCAAGAATCTTGATTGCTGTTGATTTGCCGATACCGTTCCTCCCCAGAATACCAACAACTTTCCCGAAGATGGGGACCGGCAACCGGAACAGGGCGAAGCCATTCTTGGCGTATCTGTGCACCGGCGTCTCGGTGAGCTGTTCCGGCAGGTTGATGAGCTTCAAGGCGTGGAAGGGGCACTTGTTCACCGCGATCCTGTCGATGTCGCTCACCAGCTCCTCGTTCACGCCGATCTTGCCGTCGATGTCCTTGTAGAAGGCCTCCTTCCCGGCGCGGTTGCTCGGGCTGACTCTCGCGCAGAGGAAGCCGCCGCAGCCCTCCGGGTTGCACTTCTCCTTCTCGACGATGACGATCTTGCTCATGGATGATGTGGAAGCGCCCGTGTTTTTAAAAGTAGCCCGTCGATTATTCTTCCATATGGAAATATATTATATTTTCACTTAAAAGTGGGAGGACGGCTGGAAACCGACGTTCGACGCCGTCCTCGGCGGCAGGATCCTGCCGAACACGAACGCCTGGCTTACCGCCACGAAGGATGGCAGGTACGGCGGCGCCGTCACCTACGACACGCCCTCCTTCGGCGCGCTCAGCTTCTTCCGCCGCAGCACCGACC
>CAZSAS010000217.1:0-1779 GCA_964604855.1 uncultured Methanosarcinales archaeon | reverse complement strand
GATCCGTATGAATTACCTGTACAAAAAAGAATAATTTCTAACAGTCTATAAATCTTTTGTTGTATTTATAAATCAGGCCTCCGCCTCTTCGCGGGAGAACTCGTGCAGCTGCCGGTTGATCCCGTCTGGGGGGACGAGTTCTGCCGACTTTTGCTTCATCAGAACGTTCTGCTTCGTCAGAGGGGTGAGTCCCTGCGTGGATTGTTGCATGGCTGGCCGCCAGCCGCGCCTGACGCGCGCATCCTCGATCCGTTGCAGATAGGTGATGTTGCTCGTCTCCATCTTCGCCACCCTGACCTATATATTGTTTTACTACTATTTAAACTATATGGAAGAGAAATCAAGAGGATATTTATTTTCTATATGGTAAATATATTTTATGGGCATTTTATGAACTCATACCTGTTGGTAACTATTATATAGGGGTGAAAAAACCATATTTTTATGGCTGTAGAATTGCCGGACGGCGTCGAGCTTCGTACTGACCGGATGCTTTCCGAGCGACTCCGCTGCGCCGTGGATGTACTCGACTTCAGCGGAACGCCGACGGGAACGCACAAGTTCTTCAAGGCAGAAGATGCGATCAGGTATGGTCTTGAATCGAAACGACCTGATTTGACCGTCGTCTTGACCTCTGGCAATTACGCGCTTTCTCTGGCCCATCTGCAAGAGACTATCACCGCTCCTCTCCTTTTCGTCCTTCCGAATGGAGAGAGATACCTGCGTGATCTCTTCACGCTGATGATGGAGGACAAGGAGAACATCTCCGTTCTCCAGCAGGAAGAGTTGACCGGAACGGGCGAGCTAGTCGACCTGAGCGGCGACCGGTTGTGTGACCGTGTCCGTGGACACTCCTTAGGGGGGGGCAGGTACCCTCATGAATATCACCGACTACGGCGCTTTCAAGCATTTCCCTTGTTCCTGGTATGGGATCGAGACGTTCGGTCTCCGCGGCTACACCAAAGCGGTCGCTCCCTTCGGGAGCGGCGAGCTCGCCGTCGCCCTCGCCATGAACCTTCCTGAAGCGACGGTCTATGGTGTTGCGCCTGAAGGGCATCCACTGCATACTGGCAGAGTCTTTGATCCGGGAGTGGTGCAGAGCTATCTGGACAAGCTGGTGACGCCGACCATCGCCGGGACGAGAGATTATCTCGATAGGATTGCCGGACGTCTGCAGCCTGTCCGTCTTCCGGAAGGGCTCGTTGTCGACCTTGCAGACGCGGTCTGGAAGTCATATCCGCACGCTGAGCTCTCGGCGACCGCGGGCTTCGCACCCCTTCATCCCGCATTGCGCCCCCTGTTCAATATCCAGAGCGGAGATCGCCTGCTCCTTGTCAATACGGGCGACGGGAGGAAGCTGAGAGATGAAAGGCTGGAATCCTTCTTCCTTACCTCTTCCTCGCCGCACGCGTGAATCAGAGCTTCAGCACGATCATGTTCGTGTTGCCCAGCGGCTTCTTCTCGACGACGCCGCGCTCCTGCAGCTTGGCCACGGTCCTGCTGACCGCGACCTTGTGCAGCCCGGTCAAGGCGACGATGTAGTTCTGCTCGACGTGACCGCCGTTGTCCATCAGGACCTTGACGACCATCCGCTCCTCGCGGGGCAGAACCCCGAGCAGCCGCTCCAGCTGCGCCTTGTTGATCCGCCACTGGAACAGCAGGACGAGGAAGGCGCCGAGGATGATCGAGAGGAAGCTGACCCCGTACACGATCAGCGGCAAGCTCTCGCCGGACTGCGAGAAGTAGTAGCCGTTCAGCACGGCGAAGAGGATGCCGAGG
>CAZSAS010000216.1:0-1788 GCA_964604855.1 uncultured Methanosarcinales archaeon | reverse complement strand
TATGTCGAAAGGCACTGCCTCGATGGGGAAGAAGAGCGGCAAGACGAGCCACATCGTCTGCCGGCGCTGCGGCAAGCACGCCTACCACATCAGGAAGAAGACCTGCGCCTCGTGCGGCTACGGCAATAGCGCCAAGCGCCGAACCTACACCTGGCAGTCCAAGCAGGGCGGCGAGAAGAAATAGTCCCTTATGGACCGCTCCCCCTTCTGTCTCCTCTCACCTCTTTTCCTCCCCTTTATTCTCCTTTCTCCCAAACCCCTGCGCTTTTCCTCTCTCCGGGTCCAGGGTTCTCCGGCCGGAGTAGGAGTCTTTATAAATCACCCGGGGTTTTGTCGACGCTGTGCGCGGGCGTGCCGCAGCGGTCTACCGGGACGGGTTTAGGCGTGCGTCGCTCTCCGAGGTTGGGGCGGCGTGCTAGAACACCCGTTGGCTCAGTGCCTTCGCAGGTTCGAATCCTGCCGCCCGCATGGGAGGCTGGCCTTGCCTGCCGCGTTTCCTTCGCCGTTTTCGTCCTCGGCGACGCGATTTTTAAAGCACGGATCTGCCGTTCCGGGCCGGAATCCGACAGTGTGAGGCTATATGATACAGGGAGCTTTAAAAACGAAGAAGGCAAATTGCTTAAAAATTCTGCCACGGAAACAGGCTCGTTTATAAATGAGTGGGGGTTTTTCCCACCTGTAACTCGTGAGTGATGACTGGTTATGGGAACCGAATTCGAGGTCCAGGAGGGTTGTGGTGCGACAACTCGCCTTTACCGAGAGGAAACCACCACAAAGCTTATAAAACGAAACCGTCCTCAACAGGCCTACACAGCCACCTGACTATGCGCGTATGAGTAGTTGCGGGCTCAAGATGGCGATCAGCGATGGTCGCCAGCAGCAAACCGCGACTACACTGCACGCACCATCATAGTCATGGGAAACACACGACTGCCCTCGAAAGGGGGAAGTGGGGACAACGTCCCCGCGAGTGGTAAGACACGGAGGTGTTTATACCATGAACGTACGAAAAACAATAAAGAAGATATTGGCGCTTGGTACGGGTGTGACGATGGTGGGTGCCACCATTCTCGGCGCAGCCGCGTATGACCTCGCGGACTACCCGAGCCCGTTCATCACCGGCGGAGTTTTCGACGGCTCCATCGTCGTTGGTGAGCGCGCCCAAGCCCAGGACATCCTGGGCAGCATCGACATCGCAGCGAGCCTCCAGGCTATGTCTGTGAGCCAGCAAGCGGTCCAGGTCCCGAACCAGGCAGGCATGGTCTCCCTCGAAGGTGACAGCTTCAAGATTGGGAGCGGCACCGACAAGCTGGAACTGCGCGAACCGATCGGCGACGTGACGGACACGGTCTCCTCCGGCGACCTCGCCGGCCTGAAGACCGGCCATGTCTCGACGAGCGAAGGCGACACCGACTACTCGCAGTACATCCGTTTCAAGGATGGAACGAACCTGCAGGCGATGGGCGTCAACTACGTCGCGGACGAGGACAGCAACGTGATGGCCGACTACCTCGTGGTCGACATCAACAAGCCGTTCATCGAGTGGGAGATGCAGTTCTCGAAGGGGCTGAAGAGCGCCATCGACACGACGTCCCCCTACGCGCTTAACGACATCCAGGACGAGAGCCTGAACATCATGGGCCAGGACTTCAACATCGTCAAGGCGACGGTGGACGACCCGGACACGCCGACGAGCAGTGACCTCGTCATGATGGGCGGCGCCCTCAGCGACACCCTCCGCGAAGGCGAGACGAAGACGTACACCCTGAACGGCGTCGAGTACGAAGT
>CAZSAS010000215.1:0-1826 GCA_964604855.1 uncultured Methanosarcinales archaeon | reverse complement strand
AACCCGAGCATCACCCTCATCGTGAACGGCCAGGCCGCGAACCCCCGCACGGTGAACGAGCTCGCCACGGACCGGACGAACAGGCTCGAGACGAGGATCAGCGATCAGTACGCCACCTGCACCATCACGACGCACCTCGAGCTGGCGGGCGCCTCGCTCGACAAGTTTCGCCTCCCCCAATTGCTGAAGGCCGATGAGCCGGCGTGCTTCGGGCTGAAATCCTGGATGAAACGGCTCGACGTGAACGTCCCGGAGGACACGCCGCGGGCCATCCCGTTCACGCTCACGGTGAACACGAGCTTCCCGGGCACCCAGAACAAGGACGTCGTCATGTCCTATCCCTTCCGGGTCGCGCCTGAGCAGCGCGTCCGCGTCACCGGGCCCGCGCCGGGCCTGGCCAAGCAGAAGAACATCGACATCGCCTGCAGCGGGGTGGAATGCCGCGGTTTCAGCGTCGCGTACCTCGATGACCCGCTCGACTGCCATGCTTCCGGCGCCGTGCCGGCCGGCGGCTACGTGAAGGTCGACGGCGTCAAGCCGTACGGCGCGCCTTCCGAGGCTCGCTGGCGCTACACCCTCAATACCGAGGGGCACAACGGCAAGTACGTTTGCATCAGGGCGGACACGAACAAGGGTGCCATCTACAGCCTCGGCCTGCACCAGGACGTGCCGACGCGGGTGCGCATCGACGCCACGCCGCCCGTGCTCGACCTCCAGTTCAGCGTCCTCCAGAGCTTCACCAGCCTCCTCACCATGTCGTGCACGGACCCGCCGAGCGCGCCGAACGCGAGCTTCACGAGCGGCTGCGCCCAGCGGCCGTACAGCTACGCCTACGTGACGCGGCCCGAGCTCTTCGTCGCGAGCATCCTCACCGGCGGCACGATGGCCGCTGATTGGCACGGCTGCCCCGACCCCGAGACCGGGTATTGGGTGCGCTACAACTCGGACCGGAGCGAGATGGAATACCGCGACAACGCGGTCAAGGTGCTCTGCATGCGCGCCGAGGACGCGGCGGGCAATTACGCCGTGCAGAGCAAGCTCATGTTCAACGGCCAGGAAGTGCTCTCCCTGCTGCTGCAGCGGGCGGCGAAAGAGGGATGGATATGAGGGGATGCAGGGCCGTCAGGGGACGGAAGGGCATGAACTTCATCGACGCCCTCATCGGGCTCGCCATCGGCCTCGTCCTCTTCGGCGTCGCTTGGTACTTCATCCAAGTCTATGTGTACGAGCAGCCGGTCGAGATCATCAACAACGTCGTGTCGTGGGAGGGCATCGGCGGCATCGCCGGCCAGGCGGAGTGCATGACGACGAGCAAGTGCGGCGGCCGGGCCGGCTGGGTGTACGTGACGCGCGCCCTCTGCCCGAAAGAGAAGCCTTTCGGCTGCCTGCTGCCGCCGAACAACCGGGCCGAGTACTTCACGCCCGGCAGCCTCGTCGTGTCGCACGACGGGAACGACTACAAGCTCGTGCCGGACACGCTCCAGCAGGTCGTGGTCGCGAAGACCGACGTCATCGAGATCTATTACGTGCCCTTCCTCGGCGTTCAGGGCCAGGGGCCTGCTGACGCGCAGTGCCGCCTCTTCGCGAACGGGGGAGGGAGCAGCGGGAACTTCGACCAGGTCGACCAGTGCTACCGCAAGGCGGAAGGGTGGATCGACAACATGGTCCTGCTCTGGGGTGGCACGGCCGAGGAGTTCGCCAAGAAGGCGGGCGCCATGCCGAGGGACGGCTACCCGCTCTTCGTGACGGTCAAGAAGGTGGGGGGCGGCGGCAGCTACAAGGGCACGGTCTGGGCGGTCGGCACGGACGGCGCGATAAGCCATCCC
>CAZSAS010000214.1:0-1888 GCA_964604855.1 uncultured Methanosarcinales archaeon | reverse complement strand
AAATGTCGGGCGGGGGCGCCCGACCTACATAAAGGCGCCAGCGCCGGGCTGGAAGTCCGGCCTACGGGTTCTCAGACGAATGGGAATTTTCAACTCGGGAATCCCCACTCTCCGTTCGTGCTGAGCTGGTCGAAGAAGTGCTTGAAGTTCTCGTTCACGACCCCGAAGGTCTTCATGAACAGTTCCTTCTTCTTCGAATCGATCTCGTTGATCATGACCATGACGTCCTCGCGCTCGGCGCCGAGCTTATCCTTCTTCTCGATGAGCGAATCGTATTCGGTCTCGACCTGCTCGTAGATCTGCAGGGCCTTCATGTTCACGGCGCCGATGCTCTCGACGAGGCGTTCGAACTCGCGGACCTCGACCTGGATGTCCTCCTCGCTCTTCTCCGCCTTCTTGTACGGCTCCACGCCCTGGAAGTGCTTGAGCTCCTCTTCGACGCCCGCGAGCTCGGCCTTGAGCCGCGCCACCTCGAGCCCGACGCCGGTGGACTTGCCTTCAAGCTCCCGCGCCTTCAGCTCCTGGTCCTTGATGGCGCCCTCGCGCTGGCGGATCTCGTCGCTCAGCTTGTTCCGCTTCGTGAAGAGCTCCTTGAACTGGCTGAAGAACTTCTCCTCCTGCTTCTCCTTCTCCTTCAACATGCTCTCCTGCGTCTTCAGCCTCGCCGCGAGCTGCTCCTTCTCCTTCTGGAACGCCGCTTTCTCCTTGTCGTGCTGCTTGAGGATCTCGCGCACCTTCTCGGTCTCGGGGCCGAGGATGTTCTTCACTTCGGATTCCGAGCTGCGGAGCTCGCCCTGGAGTTCGGCGATCTCCTGCTGCAGCTCCCGCTTCTTCTCCTCGAAAGTGTTCATCTCCGCGAGCACGCTCGGGCTGCGCAATGCCGTTATCCGGTCGCGGAGCTGCTGCTTCTCCGCCTTGAGCTGGCCGAGCGCCGTCGTCCGTTCGCTGAGCGCGTCGACCGCCCCGTCGAGCCTCTTCTCCAGGTCGGCAAGTTCCTTCTTGAGTTTCGCCTTTGCATCCTTGTCGACGCCGATGTCGTCGCTGTCGAGGTGAAGGCTCTTCTCGCCCTTGATGATCTCTCCCTCGAGGGTCGCCTTGAGCTCCCTGAGGCGGGTGATGAGGCTCTCGTTGTCCGCGCGCTGCTTCTCCACCTTGGCGACGATGCCCTGGAGGTCGGCCACTTCCTTCTCGAACTGCTCGATGCGATCGCTCGTCTCCTTCTGCTGGAAGCCGATGCCGCGCCGTTCCTTGTTCCGGAAGCCGCCGCTCATCGCCCCGCTCTGCTCGAGCAGGTCGCCCTGCAGCGTGACCATGCGGGCCTTGCCGACGCCGAGCCGGCGTGCGGCCTCGATGTCCTTGACGACGACCGTGCTGCCGAAGACGTACCGGAACACCTTCGCGTACTGCGCGTCGTGCTCGACGAGCGCGCTCGCCATGCCGATGACGTCGCCGCCCGCCTTCATCGACGCGCCTTCCGGCGCCTTGAGCTTGTTGAGCGGAAGGAAAGTGGCGACGCCGAGCCTGTTCTGCCGCAGGTGGGCGATGCACTGCGCCGCGACCGCGTCCGTGTCGACGACGATGCTGTTGATGCGCGGACCTGCTGCGATCTCCAACGCGAGGGCGTAGTCCTCCTGGACCTTGCCGAGGCTGCTCACGGTGCCGTGGATGCCATTGATCGTGCCTTTCGCCTTCAGCTCGAGGATGCTCGTGATGGCGTTCCCGCCCGCGATGCGTTCCTGGATGCTGCTGCGCTTCGCCTGGAGCTTGGCGAGCTCCTCCTGTCGGCTCGTCAGCTTGCCTTTGGCCGTCTGGAGCTGGCTGAGCAGGCTGGCGTCCTGGGTCGTGGCCTGCGCGAGCTCCTTCGTCGCCTTCTTGAACTCCACCTTCT
>CAZSAS010000213.1:0-1921 GCA_964604855.1 uncultured Methanosarcinales archaeon | reverse complement strand
CCGGCTTCTCCGGGTCGTCGATCGTGCCGTTCGCGATGAGCTGTTCGACCCAGGGGTCAGCGACCTCGCCCACCTTGATTGCGCCGAGCGCCCGGAGCGTGTCCTGGGCATAATGGCTCGTCTGCGCGATGGGAACCGGGTTGGGCTGATACTGGAGGATGACCAGGACCGCAGCGAGCAGGACGAGGCTGCCGAGAAGCGCGTCGATGGTGAAGAGCACGCCACGTCTCCGCGCTCGAGAGGCGCCTGCGGCCGTGGCTCTTCCACTCCTGTTCATCATGATCATCTTCATCGTAGGTCCCAAGCATAAATCGTCAGTATCAGTATTTTCCCGTGAAAGGCGACGAGGCGGCGGACCGCGATGCGGTTGCGTGCGTCCGGCAGCTCGAGCCCGGCGCAGGAAGCGGTGGCCGTTCCCGCCTGCGCGGCGATGCTCCTGCCGACGCGGCCGAGCAGGGGTTCGCCCGTGTCGTTCATGCTGCCGTTCAGCCCGCCGAGGAAGTAGACATCGCCGTCGCCGTAGCTGAAGCGCGCGGCGTAGTCGCGGCCGTCACCCAGCGCCGCGAGACGCTCGTAGCGGTACTCGCCATGCTCCTTGAGCGCCCACCCGTCTTCGGTGATGCCAGAGACGACACCGCTGAGGTTGAGGAAGGTGTCGTTGGTGGCCTGCGAGAGCGCGTCAGCGGTCGTGTTGACGAGGGTGAGGTTAAGGCTGAAGGCCTCCGTGAGGTTGAGTTCCCCGATGATGAAGAGGATGCCCCCCTCCCGGACGAACCCTTCGAGGGCCTCCGCCTTCTCGGCATCATAGGGGTGCTCCGCGGTCTCGAGTTCCGGCTCCTCGAGGATAGCGATCTCGTAGCTGGGGAGGCTGTCCAGGAAATCCGCGAGGCTAGCAGGGGTCGAGACCGTGACGTTCCGGCCGGTCAAGTTCGACAGGAGCCGGTTGCTTGTCCCGTAATAGCCGATGCTGCGGCCGCGCTCTGAAGGCGTCCGGTCCTGCGTGACCTCGGGGCTGCCGATTACGCATTGGTCGGCGATAGGGATTATCGTCCCGTTGCCATCCTCGAAGGAGAGGGCCCATTCGTGCCGCGTGTTGAGGAAGCCCTTGCTCGCCTCGTAATCCGTCTCCGTCAAGGCGAGGAGGCTCTCGGTCTTGCGCATGCTGAGCTTGCCGTCGCTCAGGAGACCGACGCTGACGAGGTTGTCGAGTCGCCAATACTCGGGGTAGCCAGTCCCCATGAGATGCTCCCCGAGCGCTTCGGTGCCGTCGTGGAGCTCCGGGAAATCGTCTGCGCGGAGCACGGTGCGCGCGAGGACCGAGATCGCGAGGAGGAAAGCGACGAGGAAGAGGAAGAAGGCGAGAGAGTAATCGAGGCTCCAGACCTGTCCCGGCCGTCCGGCCCGGCCGTGCCGTCCGGGCAGGCAGTGCCACGACGTTCGTCTGTCCTTCCGCACCATCGTCAGACCACCTCGATGATGCCGTCATGCTTCCTGATCGTGTTTGGCCCTTTGGCGAGGACTCCGACAACGGGCGGGATGGGCTTGTTCAGGACCGAATCCTTGATTGAGATGGTCAGGGTGCTTTCGGCATTGCTCACCACATACTCGTAGCCGTCGGCATCGTGGGGGATGGTGAATGTGCGCTGGTAGCCGTCAGGCGCGCCGGCGGCGAGGAGGAGCTCTTCCTGGATGTAGGCGGCCTCGTCGGTCAGCGCCGCGTCCCGACGCTGCACGCTGGCCCGGTCGACGTAGTATGCGACGACGATGAGGACGACGACGAGGAAGACGAAGGCGAGCATGATCATGAAGCTGAACTCGACCGCGATCTGGCCTTTCGACTTTTTCCTTTGCACGCTTCTCACCAACCCGCCGCTCCTCTCACGCTCCTCTCGTCCAACGCGCCCTTTCCGCTCATCCTGCG
>CAZSAS010000212.1:0-1932 GCA_964604855.1 uncultured Methanosarcinales archaeon | reverse complement strand
AGAACAGGCTGTACTGCCTCGCCCTGGTCGAGCCCCTCACGCCCTGAGGCATCATCAGCGAACCGAAGCGCATATAAACCACCATTTCTTCCTCAACGACCATGAGGAAACCGGCGTTCGCAGGCGCGTTCTACGAGAAGGGAGAGCTCAGCCTCCAGAAGCAGATCAGGGAGTGCTTCGAAGGAGAAAGAGGACCGGGCGCCGCCCCGCCGGAGCGGCAAGCCCAGAAGAAGGCATCCCTTCCCAAGGCGGTCATCGTCCCGCACGCCGGCTACCCGTACTCGGGCGCGTGCGCGGCTTGGGGCTATAAAGCATTGGGAGAGGCGCCGCTGGCCGACGTCTACATACTCTTGGCGCCCTCCCACCGGAGCGGCAGGTCAGGCCTCACCCAGGAGCCGTTCGAGACGCCGTTGGGCGTCGTCAGGGTGGACCAGGACCTGGCGAGGCGGCTGCTGGAGAAAGGCCACATCAAGGAGGACAACGCCATCCATGCGCAGGAGCACAGCATCGAGGTGCAGCTCCCCTTCCTCCAGCTCATCAACAAGGATGTTATAGAGAAGATCAAGATACTCCCCCTCCTCATCAGCCACGACGCCGACCTCAACGAATTGGCGGTCGACCTCAAGGAGGTCCTCCTGGACACGGGGAAGCGGGCGGCCTTCATCGTCAGCAGCGACTTCACGCACTACGGCAGGCAGTACCACTACATCCCCTTCAGCGAGAACGTCCCTGAGCAGCTCGCCGCCCTGGACAAGGGCGCCATCGACCTGATACAATCCCTGGACGCCGAGGGCTTCCTCCGCTACGTCGAAGACAAGGCGGCCACGATCTGCGGCGCCTATCCCATCGCCCTCCTCCTCAAAACATTGAAGAGGCCGGCCAAGGCTTCCCTGGAGCAGTACTACACCTCCTCCGTCGTCACCGGCGACCGGAAGAACAGTGTGAGCTACGCGTGCATCGTGTTCTCCTGATGATGTCTTGCCGCTTGGCCCTTTCTCTGGCATGCCCGGACGTCTTCCACGAAGGCAACAAGCGCACCGCCGCCCTCCTCGTCAAGACCTACGCCGCCTATGAAGGGTACGGGACGCACGACGACAAGCTGCTCAGGATCATCACCGAGATGATCCGCAAGAACACCAGCGACACCAGCAAGATAGAGGAGATGATCAAGGATGCCATCGCCTGAATTCCAGGAACTCGCGCACAAGATCGCCGAGGAGAACAAGCCGACGTTCGACGCGCTCATCGAGTATGAGCAGACCAAACGGCTGCGGACGAAGGAACGGGTGAACTTCACCATCGACAAGAACGTCACCGCGAAGTTCAGGAAGTTCTGCAAGGAACACGGCTACAGCATGAGCGCCAAGGTCGAGCAGGCCCTGCGAGAACTCATGAAACAATGAACGTCCCCTGTCCCCTAAGAAAACATATTTAAAGCCCTTCCCCTCCAGGAGACCCATGTCGGGAAAGAGGTGGGCAGGAATCAAGTCACAGGCGACCCTGTTCGTCATCCTCGGCATCGTCCTCCTGGCGGTGTTCAGCTTCGCCCTCTACGCGCGGAGCATGCTCGTCGACGAGCGCTACAAGCAGCAAGCGGAAGAAGCGGTCACCGCGTTCATCAGCACGAACAACATCGAGCTCTACGTCCAGGACTGCCTCCGCCAAGTCTCAGACAGGGCGTTCGTCTACGTCGGGGAGCACGGCGGCGCGCCCAGCGAGGACTGGACGCCGGCAGAGGACTACATCCGCTACTACGACGCCTTCAAGAACGAGTGGCGCGACGTGGCCTACGCCCTGGTGCCCAACCAGGCAGCGTACTGCTCTGACTACGTGGAGGGGCCGCCCGGCTATCCGAAGGAGGAGACGCACGTCGAGGACCTCATCGGCATATACGACGAGGGCCCGTGCAGGTTCACGACGAGGTCAGGATTC
>CAZSAS010000211.1:0-1950 GCA_964604855.1 uncultured Methanosarcinales archaeon | reverse complement strand
GTATCAGGTCTACATGAGCCGTCTCGAGAGCATCGAGGGCAACCTGCCCGGCTACGACCTGTTCTGGGCGAGCCCGAGCTACTACTTCGGCATCCTCGGCATGGTGCTCGCCTTCATCTTCATGAACCTGTTCTTCCCCGCGAACACGATCACCATCGGCGTCAGCCTCGTCCTCTTCCTCGTCGGCATGTGGGTCTGGACCAAGCTGCGGGACATCCACCGGCTCTGAGTTCTCCGCGTCACCTCGTCCTCCTTCAGCACTGCTGCTTCGACGCCACGCCTCCGTCACTGTCCCGCTCTTCGCTCTCGTCCGCTCCGCCACCTTGGGGGAAAGGCCGAGTCCGAGCACGGCGTGGCGTCGCCACGCCGTAAGGCTACGCGAGGGCTCGGGAGAACCTCGCTACGCGACGAGCAGGAGCCCGTGGCGGAGATCGATTACTGAACTGTTTGTTTCGCTGCGGCGCCCGCTGTTCCCGCCCTTCCGACGCTTCCTCGCCGCATGCGCGCTTGTTTGTTCGCTGCGCCCGCCCGACACCAAGCGCCTGCCGGGCGCGGAGGGGAATACGGAAAAGAACGGCTGGAATAGGGGGAGAAGGCGTTGAGGACGCGCTACACCATGCTGTAGAGCGCCTTGATGCTGAGGTAAACGCCGAGGAGGATGCTGAGCAGCTTGAGGTTGAGCAGCGCGGTGAAGGCGAGGTAGGCGGCGATGACGATGTCGAAGCGGCTCACCGGGTCGCTCCAGAATATCACGCCTTTGGCCGCGAGGGCGAGCGCGACGTACACGACCCAGCGCCACGGCCACCAATCCGTGGCTGCGGTCAGCAGCAGGATCGCGGCGGCGATGTCGATGAGCCCGAGCAGCTTGAGGAAGAACCCCATGCATCGCGGAAGGCATGCGCGCTTTTTATGGTCTCGTACGCCGCGTCCGGCAGCCCGAAGATATTATTTCTATACAGAAAATAACTTTTCTCGACGGGACGCGACGAAAGCTTTATAACTCTCACCGACGGAGAACACGACAGTACGCTCGGGGGTGGAAGATATGGCTGAGAAAGTCGCGAAGGCAGGCGTCAGGAAAGAAGGCGGCTACCTCTACTTCGTCGACAAGCACGGAGACATCAGCAGGGCGCCGATGGCCCGTGGCAGGAAAGGGCAAGGCAGGCCTGAGAAGGTCGCGTCGGTCGGCGTCAGGAAGGAGAAGGGCTACCTCTACTTCGTGGACAAGCACGGCGACGTGAGCCGCGCCAAGATGGCTCGCGGCCGCAAGTAGGCGACTGCCACGGCCGCGTCGCAGGCACTGGACAGCAGCGCCAAACCCTTTTAAAGCTCTTTCACACTTCTCCCCGCCATGATAAAGGAGCATCTCGAGCCCCGGCTCTACCAGCAGACCATCTTCAACACGGCCGCGATGAAGAACACGCTCGCCGTCGTGCCGACAGGGATGGGCAAGACCCTCATCGCCGAGCTCCTCACGATCCACAGGCTGCAATACTACCCGGGCAGCAAGGTCCTCATGCTTGCGCCTACCAGGCCGCTCGTGCAGCAGCACGCCGACACCTTCGCGGCGGAGACCAGCCTCGCCGGCCTCGTCGTCTTCACCGGGAACGTGTCGCCGGCGAAGCGCGCGGCCCAGTGGGAGCAGGCGCACGTGGTCTTCAGCACACCGCAAGGGCTGGAGAACGACTTGCTCAGCCAGCGCATCAGCCTCGAGGACGTCAGCCTCATCGTCTTCGACGAGGCGCACCGCGCCGTCGGGGACTACAGCTACGTCTTCATCGCCGATAGGTATCGCAAGACCGCGAAACACGAGCGCATCCTGGCACTGACCGCCAGCCCAGGCAGCCGCAAGGAGACGATCGAGGAGGTCTGCCGCAATCTCTCGATCGAGGACATCGAGGTCCGCACCCAAGACAGCCCGGACGTGCAGCCCTACATCCAGGAGATCGA
>CAZSAS010000210.1:987-1960 GCA_964604855.1 uncultured Methanosarcinales archaeon | reverse complement strand
TAGTCAATGATATATAAAAGTTATGGTCCACAAGAATAATTCTCTTCCATATAGAAGGGAATGTGTGGGCGGAAACAGAGACGATTCCGGACAGGAGAATCGCGCTCCAGACAGGAGAACCGCTCGCACCCTACTTGTTCACATCGAACATCTTCGTGATGTCGATGTTGTGCTTCTTCGCGAGGTCTTCGCGCTCCTCCTCGCGATGCGCGGGCTCGTCAGCGGCGTCGGAAGCCTCCTCCGAGAGCTGCTCCTCGCTGCCCGGCACGCCCTCACGGACGTCATCCGCAAGCCCCTCGTCGCTCGCAGGGACCGAACCGGGCGCGGCTCGCTGATTCTCATCGGCAGGACGGGCCGCTTCCTCAGGCTGTATCGCCTCCTCCACCCTGACCGCGACGTCCTCCGCCTGGATAGGCTCCCCGTCGGCGAGCTCGTCATCGCCCGGCTCGGCCGCGTGATCAGTCCCAGGAGCGTCGAGGGTCAGGTAGTCGTCGGCATCGTCGGCAGCGTCCCGCGACGAGGCATCCTCGGGCTCGACCCCGTCGCCCTCGACCAGGCTGTCAGGCTCGTCCTCCGGCTCCGGCTCGTCCTCCGGCTCCCGGACGGCGTCGGCCACCTTCATGCGAGGGCTGAGCTCAGGATAGTCGTCATCGCCCGGCTCGGGAGCGGCGCCGGGCTGCGCATGCTCCTCCTCAACCGTGTGGAAATAGCTCGCCGGCTTGTCAGCGAGCGGCACCTTGACCTCCTTGCTCCGCGGGTCGTTGTAGACCGTGGCGTGCTCCTTGCGTTCCTGGTAGCGCTGCTGCACCTTGCGCTCCGTCGCGACCATGCTCTCCGCCAGCTGGCGCGCGCTCTCCTTCGTCATGGCGAGACCGCGCCGGTGCAGGCTCTCCGCCAGTTCGCGGATGCGCGCGTCGCGCGTGCCCGCGTCCTCAAGATTCCTCCGTATCTCGTTGAAGCTCATGAATCCCAC
>CAZSAS010000210.1:0-977 GCA_964604855.1 uncultured Methanosarcinales archaeon | reverse complement strand
ACCCTTACGGAAGGACAAAAAGACGGCTTGTTTTTATACTTTTCTGGGATTCAGTCCCAGATCTCGTGCTGCCGGCCCTTCTTGGCATCCTTGCCTTTCCCACCGCTCAGCTCCCGGTCGCCAACGAGCGCAATCCCGATAGCGAGGAAGACGACGTAGAGTAGCACTGGCAACCACCAGTTGCGGTAGAAGGGCAGCAGCAGGAGCTCGACCGCCATCATGACCGTAGCGGCGAAGAGGCAGAGCTTCAGCGCGGTGGCGTACGGGACCTTGTGCCGCCACACGCGCGGGAGGGTGAAGGCGAAGATACTCGCGACGATCGCGATGAGAAGATAGCCGACGAGGAAGAGCGTCCCGGCCCAGAAGGCGAGGCTCGGCGCGAGGAAGAGGAGGAAGAGGAAGAGCGCGCCTCGACTCGCCCCCGTCAGGTCAGAAATCTCGTCCCAGGTCCGCGACGTCTCGCCGAAGAGAAGCCAGGGTTTCCAGGACACGCCTTCCTTGGTGAACAGGACCTCTTCGTTCGTCATGGCCGCGTCCCCCGTCAGGTCCACGACGATGTCGGGCGTCCGGAGGAGGACGACGGGCTCGCTCGCGCTGAAGTTGCCACCGAGGGTGAACGCGTCGAAGCCGGCGAGCTTCGCCTGCAGGCCCGCAGCGCCGAGGAGCACGGCCGGCACGAAGAGGAGGAGCATGAGCGCGAAGAGGATGCTGTAGTTGAAGAAGAACTGCTTCCACGCGCCGAGCAGGGAGAACTCCCTGCACAGCTTGTCGTATGCGTCCGGATTGAGGGTCTTGAAGAGCATGCCCAGGCGTTCGATGAACTTCATCGCCCTTACCCTTCCTTCTCCCTTTTTTATGTTTTTGTATGATTCGGGGCGGCCGAGGAGTCTGAGGGCGCAGGGTCTCAGTAGATGAGGTACACCCTGTCATGCGGGTCCTCCTCGACGACCTCGCGCACCGTGAAATGCTTGCGGATG
>CAZSAS010000209.1:0-1968 GCA_964604855.1 uncultured Methanosarcinales archaeon | reverse complement strand
CCGAGTGATAGGTATGCGTCTTGATCGGAATCCTCATCTTGATGAGCTTCTCGATGTCATGGAGATAGTTCCGTTCATCAGCGGCGCAGAAGCTGTAGGCAGTCCCTTCCGAGCCGGCCCGCGCCGTCCGCCCGATGCGGTGGACATAGTTCTCCGGCTCGTTCGGCAAGTCGTAGTTGATGACGTGGCTGATGTCCTTGACATCGATGCCGCGGGCGGCGATGTCCGTCGCGACGAGGACGCGACTGCGTCCGTCGTGGAAGCTCTTCAGGGCCTGCGTCCGCTGGTTCTGCGAGCGGTTGCCGTGTATCGCGACGGCTTTCACGCCTTTCTTGTTCAGGGTCCGCGTGACCTTGTCGGCGCGGTGCTTCGTCCTGGTGAAGACGAGGACCTTCTCCAGACGGTCCTCTTCTAGGAGCAGCCACAATAAGGCGTCTTTCTTCTTCTGGTCGACGAACAGGACGCGTTGGTCGATCTTCTCGACAGTCAGGGATTCCGGCGTCACCGAGACTTTCACCGGGTGCCGCACCATCGAGGCTGCGAGCTGTTCGATCGCCGGTGACATGGTGGCGGAGAAGAACATGGTCTGCCGTTGAGCCGGCAGTTTGGCGATGACCCGTTTCACGTCGGGCAGGAAGCCCATGTCGAGCATCCGGTCGGCCTCGTCCAGGACGAAGATCTCCAGCCGGTCGAGATGGATGAATCCTTGCTGCATCAGGTCCAGGAGCCTGCCGGGCGTCGCGACGAGGATGTCCACGCCGCGTCGCAGCGCGGCCACCTGGGGCGCTTGGCCAACGCCGCCGAAGATGACGGTGTGCGTCACGTGCAGGTATCTCCCGTATTTCCTGCAGCTGTCGTCGATCTGCGCCGCCAATTCGCGGGTCGGCGCGAGGATGAGGACGCGGGGCGTTCCCTGAGGATTCACCGCTTTCCGTGCGGAAAGATGCTCGAGTATCGGCAGCAGGAACGCGGCGGTCTTGCCCGTGCCGGTCTGGGCGATGCCCAGCAGATCCTTCTCCTGCAGCAAGGGCGGTATCGCTCGCGCCTGGATCGGTGTGGGTTCCGTATAGCCTTCGAATGCCAGCGCTTTCTGCAGGGATTCGCTGAGCTGCGTGAATGTATTTTCCATGAGATTTTCCATGAGAATCGAGCGGCCTCCCCGTGCCTTTATAATGCTTTGGAGAGCGCTTTGAGAATTAGTTTCCATATAGAATATATCTTCCACCACTTATTTAAACTCCTTTCGCGGAGAAAGGGCTATGGACCCTGACTGGTTCGAGTGGCGGGAATACGGTTGGCGGCTCTACCCCTGCACGTGGCAAGGCTGGCTCTACCTCGCCGCGCTCATCGTCCCGTTCGCGCTCATCCAGAGCTACGTCACGGACGCGACCATCCAGATCGTCGCCGCCTTCATCTGGTTCGCCTGGGCCTACCTGGACACGATGCGCATGACCGTCCTGAAAGGCCACGAGTTTGAGTACTGGGATGCCGGCCTGCTCGCTATGGCCTTCCTCACGGTCACGCTGATCTTCGACCTGGCGAAAGGGTACGGCATCGACTGGAACCTCTTCTTCCTCCTCGCGGCCGGCTTCGGCATCAAATGGCTGCACGACGTGGTGAAAGGCTTATAAATTTCGCGAGAAAGGCAAACGATGCAAGACTCCATCAGGCTCGTCATCGACGGGAAAGAGCAGGAATTCCGTCCGGTGCGCCGGCCGGCAGTGCATCAGGATTCCGACTGTTACGATCTCGTCACTCCAGGCGGCCAGAGCGAGCTCTCGATGAGCGAGGGGCTGTTCCTCAAGGATACGACCGAGACTCGCACCGCCACGGGCTTCGGCGGCCTCGTCGCACAAGCGCCGCAACATCCTCCGCCCACCCCGATCGGCAAGGGACGCGCGGAGCTGAAAGTGCGGCACATGCAAGCGAAGTTCAACGCTTTACGAAGAATGGGCATCCCCGTCGAGC
>CAZSAS010000208.1:0-1987 GCA_964604855.1 uncultured Methanosarcinales archaeon | reverse complement strand
CCCCTGTTTCCCTTCATGGGCCATGGCGCGCAGGAAAGCGGCGAAGAGAGCCAAGACCGTCCCGAAGATCTCCGATTCCGCCGCAAAGCCCTCAACCCCCGCTCCCGCACCTTCTTCCAACCTTTCTTCCCCTGCCGGACAGAATGCCGAAGCGTCCCTACCGCCCAGACCGAAATATACCATCGCAGCGAAGAAAGAGGAGGAGAAGCCGGCCGGTTCGGGATCCGGTTCGGGATCCGAGTGGAAGGAGAATCTCGTCGCCATCCTGGTCGTGGTCATCGTCGTCCTCGTCGCGGTCGGGCTGTTCAGAGGCTGGTTCACGCCTCCGCAGAAGGCGGTAGCATCGGAAGACAAGCGCTGGCCCGTCGGCATCGACGATGACCCGATGCTCGGCTCCGCGGACGCGCCCGTCACGATCATCGAGTTCTCGGATTACGCCTGCGCTGCGTGCCGCGACTTCGAGATGAACACCTGGCCTGCGCTCAAGGAAACCTATATCGACACGGGAAAGGCCCGCTTCGTCTACCGCGACTATCCGCTCGATCAGATCCATCCCGGCGCGAGCAACATGGCGGCGGTGGTCAACTGTGCGGGGGAGCAAGGCGCGTTCTGGGCGTTCCACGACGCCTTCTATGAGAACCAGGGCAGCATCGACGAGGCCATGATCGAAAAACTCGCCGCCGAGAACAACCTCGATCTTGCGGCGCTCACCGCATGCCGCGCCTCCGGCAGGCAGCACAAGGAGATACAGGCCGACCAGCTGTCGGGACTCCAGCAAGGCGAGGTCGGTGGCACGCCGACCTTCTTTGTCGACGGCCGCAAGCTCGTCGGGAGCCAGCCGTTCGAGGCCTTCAGCGCGATCATCGAAGAGGAACTCAACGTCTCTAGGGGATAAGTATAAAAAGCGCCTCCCCGCGGGCAGGGCATGCGCTTGCCGACCACCAGTCTCCTCTCCCTGCTTTGCTTAGCGCTCCTCCTCGCGGCCTGCGCGAAGGTCGCGGACCCGTCGCTCCAGAAGGATATCGAGCAAGAGAAGCTGCATGGATTCATCGACGAGCTGACGGCGCAGAACAACGCCTTGCGCATGCAGAACGACGAGCTCCAGGCATCCATCACCGAACAGGAGGCCTTCATCGAAGACCAGAACACGAGCCTTCAGCAATGCGAAGAGCGCCTCTTCCTGTGGGAGACGCGGCACGGGAACGTGCCCAGCCCGGCGGATTGGGTGCCGCTGGAGCAGGTCCAGGTCTATGAGGACAGGGTCGTGCTCAACATCAGCGGCGCGCTCCCGGTGAGACTGAGCGACACGAAGAGCATGGACCCGCTCGCCGACTCCAATGCCACCATGCTCGTCATCAGGCCGACCCGGGCGCGGGACATCACGGTCGGCGACATCATCGGTTACCGCTGCACGACCTGCGCCGAAGGCGTGGTCGTGATGCATCGCGTCATCGAGATCAGCCAAGATGTCGATGGCATCTATTATATCGTGAAGGGCGACAACGCCCCCTTGCCGGATCCCGACAGGGTGCGCTTCAGCCAGGTCGAGACTGTCGTCGTCGGTGTCATTTACTAGGGCAGGCGAAGCCCTGAAGCGAAAGCCCTTGAAGCAAAAACATAAAAACTCGAGAGTGGTGAACGACATCATGAAGACCGCCTACCTCTACCTCTTGGTGCTGCTCGCCCTGCTCGGCCTCGGTGCGCTCGCCTATACGGGGCTCGTCACCTTCCATGAGACGACAGAGGGCGTCGTCGTCGGCGATGCCGTGACGATCGCCAAGGGTGTCCTGACCGATTGCTGCACCTTCGTGCGTGAGGGGAAGACGAAGACCTGCTCGGTCATCGAGCCGTTCGAGTGCGGCTACTGCGACGCCTTCTGCGGGGACGGCCAGGGAGACGGCTAGGGAGACGTCGCGAGGCTCTTCTCGAGATACTTGATCCTGTGCCTGATCTTCACCTCTGCTTCCGCCGCTGACACCGAAGATTT
>CAZSAS010000207.1:0-1989 GCA_964604855.1 uncultured Methanosarcinales archaeon | reverse complement strand
TATTTCGTTTTTTATTGTTTGGATGATTGAAAGAACTATGCTTACAACAACACCGAGTAAGAAGACTGTAAAAGGTATCATTGCATTCGTGAATTCTCGAAACTTGTAATTCAAATCACTCTGAAGATACTCCAGATAGACATTAATTATCTTGAGTTGTTTTTCTTGAGTGATTTTATTCATTTCTTACCGCTCTTCATCCCTTCAATTTCATTCCGGAATCTCTTGAGCGTCTTGAGCACGTGCTCGGGCTGCGTCGAGAGCCGGCGGGCCGCCTCGGCCACGGGGTCGGACGCGTCGCTGGGCGCAAGCTTGGCGCCCTCGAGCCTCTTCCAGGGGATGTCCTCGCCCTTCTTCGCAAGCTTCTTCGCCCGCTTCCAGATGTTGAAGAGGCGCTCCGCCGCCGCCGGCATGAGGGCGTCGTCCTTGACGCCGAGGAACTCCAAGAGCTCCTTCGTCTTGCCGCGCCTGTCCTCCTCCAGCCTGTCCGCCGCCTTGCCGGCAGCGAACTCGATGCGGATGATGCCGTCCTGCACCTTCGTGCTCCGCAGGATCGTGATGTGCCCCGCCTCCCCGGTCGTGTTCAGGTGGGTCCCGCCGCACGCCTCCGTGTCGAAGCCGGGGATGCTGACGACGCGGATGTCCTTTCCCGGGACGGCGCCGCCCTGGTACAGGCGGAAGCCGTGCTCCGCCTCGGCGAGGCTCTTCGGCTGGACGTCCTTGTGGAGCGGGATGTTCCGCCGGACGATATCGTTCGCCACGTCCTCGATGCGGCGCAGCTCCTCATCCGTGAGGAGGTCGTAGTGGGTGATGTCCAGGCGCCCCTTCTCGACCGTCTTGGCCGCGCCGGCCTGCCAGACGTGGCCGCCGAGCACCTTCTTCGCTGCGCCGTTGATGATGTGCGCGGCCGTGTGGTGCTGCGCGAGCTGCAGGCGCCGGTCGATGTCGATGCGGCCCTTCACGATCCTCCCCTTCTCCCAGTCGACCTTCTCCTGCAGGACGTGGACGATGACGCCGTCCTGCTTGAACACGTCCACGACCGTGACCTTGTCCAGCTCGCCGAGGTCGTGCTCCTGGCCGCCCGAGGTCGGGTAAAAGGCTGTGCGTTCGAGCACGACGTTCTTCCCGTCGATGACCTTGATGACGGGCGCCTCGAAGTCGGTGTAGTCCCACGTGTCGTAGTACAGGACGCTCGTGTTCGGCACGCCGTCGAGCCTGAGCCGATGCTCCTTCTTCGTCTGGACGACGTGCTCGGCATGCTCGTGGCGTTCCGCGACGAGCGCGTAGAAGTTGTCGGGGACCTCGACGATGAGGCCTTGGCGGAGGGCCTGCGTCTTCACCTGCTCCGGCGCCACGCCCTGCTCGTCGTAGAGCTTGAGCAATCGTTCCTGCGAGACCGCGCCCTTCTTGAGGGCGTTCGCGATGACCTGCTCGGCGCGCTTCCGGTTCTCGGCATGCTTCCGCTTCTCCACGTCGAGGATGCGCTTGACGTCGGCGATGCGCTTATGCAGCTCGGGGAACAGGCCTTTCAGTTCCTCCGCGTGCCACGCCGCGATCTCGCCCATGTCCAGGCGCCACTCGTGACGCTCGATGAAGCCCTGCGCGCGCCGGTAGATCATGCGGAGGTTGTAGCCGCCGCCCACGTTCGACGGCAGGGCGCCGTCCGCGAGGGCGAAGAGCAGGCTGCGGGCGTGCTCGGCGATGGCGTAGAGCGCGCTCATCGGACCGATCTTCCCGCGGAGCTCCTCGACGGGGATGCCGACTTCTTTCGACACGCGCTGCCAGGCCTCGTCCATGTCCTCGACCTCATCCATGTTCAGGAAAGCGGCATAAGGAATATACTTGCGCATCAAGGATTCATCGTACTGCACACTGGTTTCTTGTTTGAGTTTTCGTATTACCGACGGGAACGTGGCGTCATAGATGGTCCCCTTGCCCTGGCTGAACCACGCGTTCCGCTCGTGGCCCATCCCCATGTCGAGCACCTTG
>CAZSAS010000206.1:0-1991 GCA_964604855.1 uncultured Methanosarcinales archaeon | reverse complement strand
GCGGGAAAAAACCTCGCCACATACTTCGAGCACGCAGGAATGGATCTGGCAGCATACGGGGGATTCAACCAGGTCAGAAACCGCTTGTCAGAGACCTACTGCAAGGATGCGCTCAAACAAGCCCAATACGGAGCGGTGAACGGGAAAGATCCAATCATCCTCGCCATCGCCAGCGCCCTGGACCCGTTCGAAGGGGCGTACATGCTCACCGGTGTCTGGGGTGGCAAGATCGCCAGGAACCCCAAATACCGATTCAGCAAAGACTTCCTAGTAACATTGAGCGACACGCAGAGCACGAGCCGTGTCTGGATAAACCACCCGCTCATGGCTGTCATCAACTACATCATTCGTCGCGGCAAGAGCCGGATGGAATATATCCATCGAGAGTCTCCGCGGACCACCACCGCACCTGTGTATCCGGAGTTTTTCTCCGCCAATGGCCAGCCTGACATGCCGGTCGAGCGCTGGGCTCACTTCAGGGATGGCCTGCATAGGAGCGAAGGCCCGGGAAAGCAATTGAGCCTCTGGTAAGCATCGCATGCCCTTGGACTGGTAGTGCAAGCTAATCAAAAAAGAATATGCATAAATAGAAATTATTCTTTCTCCTCATCCATGGACGCCGAACTCTCGGAGATCAAGCCCTTGCGGAAGCGCCTCGGACTGACGCAGCACCAGCTCGCCGCCGCGGCCGGCGTGTCGCAGAGCCTCGTTGCGAAAGTCGAGACCGGGCTGGTCGACCCGAGCTTCTCGTCGGGGAAGCAGATGCTCGCCGCCCTACGCAGCTTCGAACGCGGGCAGGAGCCGGACGCCGCCGCATTGATGGAACGGCACGTCGTCGTCGTGAAAGCGGAGGACAAGCTGACAGCCGCCATCAGGAAGATGCAGACGAAGGCGATCAGCCAGCTCCCGGTGCTGGACGGCACGAACGTCGCCGGCCTGCTCACCGAGCGGTGCATCGTCCGCAGCATGGACGCGATCAGCCACGACACGACGATCGTCGCGGACGTGATGGAAGAAGCGCCGCCCGTCGTGACGCCGGAGGCGCCGCGGAAAGTCCTGGCGGGACTGCTCAGCCATTACACCCTTGTTCTCGTCAAAGAGAAAGGAAAAATCAAAGGCATCATCACCAAGGCCGATTTGTTGAAGAGCGTGTGAACAGGGTCATTGAGCATTTCGAAGGAGAGAACTATTACAAGCTAAGAACTGGAGAGTTTCGAGCGCTTATCGACGTCAATTATGAACGAGAAGCGCTCTTTGTGAGACATTTCAATCATAGAAAAAAGGTCTACAAACAATGATCACTTCTTCAGCCACGCCTGCCGTTCCTTCTCGGGGAAGCGCTCGATGGCGTAGCGGAGCATGGTACGCGGCATGCGCGTGACGTGCTTGTCCAAGAATTTCCTGAGGACCGCGACATCTTTCTTCCCCACCTCGCGGAGCATCCACCCCGTCGCCTTGTGCATGAGGTCGTGCCGGTCGTCGAGGAGGAGGACGCAGAGCTGCAGGACGTCGGCAAAGTCGTCGTTCCGGATGAAGCTGAATGACGCGAGCACCGCGACTCTTCGTTCCCACAGATTTTTTGAGTTTACTAAGGTATAGAGTATTTTTTTCTTTTCAGGATTTTCGTAGAGGTAAGCGCCAACGACACGCGGCACGGTCACGTCCACCAAGTCCCAGTTGTTCACCGAACCCAGATTTCTCATATAGAACTCATAGAGCTCTTTTTTCTTTTTTCGGGAATCCTCTTTTTCTGATATGGTTCTTTCTTTTTGCGATTCGTTCTTCTTGCTTTCCTTCTCAGCGTCTTCGTATTGATACGTCAGGATGAGCAGGCCGGTCATGCGGTGCTCGTGGATCTTCGAGTCGAGGAGTTTCTTGATCTCGGAGAAGGGCATGAATCTGTATCGCTTGGCGACGGCGCGCTGCTCCGGCATGGTGCAGCCGATGAAGACGTCGCCCTCGCCGTACTCTCCCGGCCCGGTCTTGAAGAA
>CAZSAS010000205.1:0-2019 GCA_964604855.1 uncultured Methanosarcinales archaeon | reverse complement strand
CGACTATGAATACGATTACCCCCAGGTCCGCCTGCTGAAGGAGGTGGCGATGATCTACAACCGGCTGCTCCGCCGCTCCGCGGAGTTCAGCCATGCCGCGCTCACGGCCATGGGCGGCACGATCGACGCGAACAGGGCCTATGGCGAGCTGCACGAGACCGTCTTCAACCTGCTGAAGGACGACCCGGTGGCCGCCTATCTCCGGCTCAAGCGCGCGGCTCGCCGGGAACGCATCGCGCTCGACCGCGCCCTGACGGACGAGGAGCGCCATGCGCAGGAGCGCTACATCGGCCTCCTCGAGGGCATGCTCCAGCCCCTGGAGAAGACCGATATCATCAAGAAGCTCGCTCCCTATCTCGCCGGAGCGAAGGAAGGGGACCGCACCCTCTACGCCCGCGTCTTCAGCGCCATCATCAAGCCGGATTTCATGTTCACGCGGCTCATGGCCACCTACCCGAAAGGCGCGGAGGAAGTGGCGAATTACGACATCGAAGGGAGCGACATCGTCGTGTTCGAGCAGGAAGACGACATCCAGTACCTCTATCACGTCATGCCGCCCGAGTTCCAGCTGGATGAGGAGCGGTATGAGCTCCTCGACGCCGCCAGGAGAATCCTGAGCGAACACACCCCGACGCAGCAGGAGTTCGTCAACCCCGAACGGATGCGCGAGGTCTTCCAGAACATCGGCCACGACCTCCTTCTCGAGCTCGCCACCCATCGCAAGCTCCGCCTGAGCGACGAGGAGATCGAGCAGCTCACCGCCATCCTCATCCGGTACACGGTCGGCTTCGGGCTCATCGAAGTGCTGCTCGCCGACCCGGAGGTGCAGGACATCACCGTGAACAGCCCGGCCGGCAACCTTCCCATCTTCCTGGTGCATGGGCGTTTCGGCGAGTGCAAGACGAACATCATCCCCTCAGTGAGCGATGTGGAGAGCTGGGCGAGCAAGCTCCGCATCATGTCCGGACGGCCGTTGGACGAGGCGGACCCGGTGCTGGACACGGAGATCGAGATCCCGGGCATCGCCAGGGCACGTATCGGCGTCATCGCGCCGCCGCTCAACCCGACCGGCATCGCCTACGCCTTCCGCCGGCACCGCGACAGGCCGTGGACGCTCCCGCTGTTCATGAAGAACCGCATGCTCAACGCCATGGCTGCCGGCCTGCTCAGCTTCCTCATCGACGGCAACCGCACCATGCTCGTCGCCGGCACCAGGAGCGCGGGCAAGTCGTCGCTCCTCGGCTCGCTGCTCGTCGAGATCATGCGCAAGTACCGCATCATCACGATCGAGGACACGCTCGAGCTCCCCACAGACAGCCTGCGGCGCATGGGATACAACATCCAGACGATGAAGGTGGCGGGCGCGCTCTCGAAAGGCGATTCCGAAGTGCCGGCCGACGAGGGCATCCGGACGACGCTCCGCCTCGGGGACTCTGCCCTGATCATCGGCGAGGTGCGCAGCAAGGAGGCGCGTGCGCTCTACGAGGCGATGCGCGTCGGCGCGCTCGCGAACGTCGTCGCGGGCACCATCCACGGCGACAGCCCGTACGGCGTGTTCGACCGTGTCGTGAACGACTTGGACGTGCCGCGCACCTCGTTCAAGGCCACCGACATCATCGTCGTCGCGAATCCCATCAAGAGCGCCGACGGCCTGCACAAGTGGCGCCGCGTCACCCGCGTCACCGAGGTGCGGAAGGAATGGGAAGATGATCCTCTGCGCGAGCACGGCTTCGTCGACCTGATGAAGTACGACGCCGAGGCGGACGAGCTGCTGCCGACTGACGCCCTCATCAACGGGGACAGCGACATCCTCAAGTCCATCGCGGGCCAGGTGAAGGACTGGGCGGGCAACTGGGATGCGGTATGGGAGAACATCATGCTCCGTGCAGAGCTCAAGGAACATCTCCTGAAACGCTCGGACGAGGAGAAGGACGAGGAGCTCCTCGAGGCGGCTTTCGTCATCCGCTGCAACGACGAGTTCCACCGCATCAGCGACAAGGTGAAGGACAAGACCGGCAT
>CAZSAS010000204.1:0-2069 GCA_964604855.1 uncultured Methanosarcinales archaeon | reverse complement strand
GACCTGTTCCTTGACGCTGAGCGCGTTGACCTGGCGGCTGCTCTTGCCGCTGTCGAAGTCATACTCCCGTTCGTAGGGGATGATGCGCTTCAGGATGCGGACGTCCTCATCGAGGAGGATGGCGTTCTTGAGACGTTCCGCGAGAGGCTGGTGCTCGAGGAACTCGTCGGTGAGGCGGTGCTTGAACTCGAACAGGCCGTCCTCGCCCGGCTCCGTCGTCCCGTCGCCGATCGCTTCGATGATGCGACGCACCTCCGGCAGGCTCTTCTCGCTACCTGCGAGGTCGAGCTTGAGATGCGGCAGATCGAGCTTGAACCGGAGGGGACTGAAGCGTACAGGCTTGTCCCGAGAAGCGTCACCACCCATGCGATCGGGGTAATCGAGAGGTGTTTAAATTGTTTCCTCTTGCCTCTTCGCGAGCCAGGCGACGATGCCGAGGCTGAGGGTGACGAAGAGCGCGCTCGCGATGCAGAGGGGACACCAGACCTTCAGGACGAAGGCTTCGATTCCCATGAGGTACAGGGTGAAGCCGAAGCCGAAGAGGAGGTAGCCGGTGAAGAGCCGCCACAGGAACTTGCGGTCGCCGACGGCGAGCAGACGCTGGAACAGGCCCGGCAGGAGGGCGACGAGGAGGACGCCTGTCCAGTAGATGATACCGAGCAGCGAGACGGGGATGCCCCCTATCTCGGCATAGGCGCTCTTGTTCACGATGTCGCAGCTCACCTTGCTGCTGATGTCGCAGAAGCTCGCACCAGTCGGCACCCAGTGCTCCTTGAGCAGGTAGATGCTGAGCAGCACGCCGAGGAGAGCCATGACGCCTACGAGACGGAGCAGCGTCCGCTCATGATCGGGCGTCGGGGAGGGAGGAGGGAGCGCCTTCTCTGCCATGCCGGCTGGTGGCTCGAGAGCATTTTTAAAACCTTCGTGGCTCCCTTTGGAGAAAATATTTATACGAGGAGACCAGCAAGACCGATGAGGTGGGGTGTGATGAAGCAGAATCTCCGCAAGCATGAGATCCTCGGATTGTTCTATCAGTTCCTCGGCGCCACGAGCGTCGGCATCGGCATCTACTGGGCGATCTGGGCCGGCACCCGGAGCATCTTGGTGCGACAGCCGAGCCTCGTGACGGGGAGCGAATGGCTTCTCTTCCCGCTGCTCTTCGGCCTGGGCGGCGTGCTCTGGAGCCTCGGAAGCGTCGAGCTCAAGGAAGCGACGCCTGGCTACGGGGGAAAACACTGAAGAGGCAGAACATGACCGGCTTCAGCATGAAGGAGTTCGTCCAGGGCCTCGCCGTGGGCGTCCTCCTCGGTTTCCTCGTGTGCTTCCTGATTTTCGGATAATGCGGGGGTGTGAGACATGGGATGCGACCTGTGCGGCGCGGAGGGCCAGCTCTACGAAGCCAAGGTGGAAGGCACTGTCATGACGGTGTGCGAGTCGTGCAAGCAGCACGGCGAGGTCATCCGACGCGTCCCCACCGCGGCCGATCTCAAGCGATCCAAGGCGCGGACGCGCTCCGGGAGCGCACAGTCCTCATACAGGGGACTGGGCAGGGGATCGGAAAGCGCGGATACCCCCTCCTCGCCGAGCGGCGAGGTCATCCTCTTGCTCAAGCCGGGCTTCGGCCCTGGAATCAAGCGGGCGCGCGAAGCGTTGGGGCTCAAGCAGGAGCAGCTGGCGCAGCGGCTCCGCATCAAGGAGAGCCAGCTGCACAAGTACGAGACGGAGATGAAGACGCCCGATCTGGAGACCGCCAGGCTGCTCGAGAAGGCCTTGCGGATATCGCTCGTCGAGCAGCACGTCGAGGAGCATCGCGCAGTCAAGACTGAGCATGCCGGCCCGATGACTATCGCTGACCTGATGAAGAAGAAATAAGGATGAAGAAGAGATAAGGAAATCGGCTAAAGAAGGAATCGGCTTATGGCGTCTCCTCGTTCTCCCCATCCATGAGCCGCTTGGCGAGCTCGCTGCTGCTCTGTACCTTGCCGCCGAAGCCCAGGCCGAAGACCATCTCGATCCCGAGTTCTTCGCACAGGGCGTATTCCGGAACGTTGTCTTCCTTCCGGTCGCCG
>CAZSAS010000203.1:0-2087 GCA_964604855.1 uncultured Methanosarcinales archaeon | reverse complement strand
GGTCTTAGATGGGATTGTGGCAGCGCGTCAAGGAGTGGTATCGCGAGGCTTGGCAGGGACGCACGCAGGGATTGACGGCCGAGCGGGCAGCGCAAGCGCTCGCTACCGTCACCGCCGAGCATCCGGACTATTCGGCGTTCAACGCCTCATGGGAGGCTGCGGAGCGGCTCAAGGTTCCGTTCCCGGACTTCCTCGTTGTCGCATCGCTCCCGACGACTCTCCCTCCAGTCCCTGAGCCGACGAGACCATACGAAGAGCGGAAACGTCCCGGCATCCTCGGCAGGCTGCACGAACGGCGGCGGCAGCGAGCGGACAAGGCGAGACTGGAGGAGACGGTCAGGGAGGGGGGGATCGTCTCTCAGGAGACAGTTGCGGAGAAGGCGATGGGGCGACGGCCGGAGAGCACTGGCTATGAGCCATTGGAGCGCATCGTCCGGGACAGCGTGGCGCTCTACAACCAGGCCGTTGAACGGCACCGGCAGGGCGTGCCGCGGGCGCTCCATACCCGGTATCTCGTCGGCGCCACGGAACTGGGGGTCGAGGTCGGCGTGTACAAGGACGCCTTGCGCGAGCACGTGGCGAGCAGCGCGACGCACTACGATGCGTGGATGGCGAACGGCCATTGGACGCGGATAGACCGGTACGCCAAGCCGGCTCGGGAGAAGCTGGAGCGCTTCGACCGTTCGCTCCTGCCGGACTACAAGGCGTTCGCCGCGGAGGTCGCGGCGCTGTATGTCGAGGAGCGCGAGCTCCGCGTGCGGGACATCGCCGCCATCATGACAGAGAAATACGGGATGCGCATCAGCAGCTCCCACGTCTCGAGCGTCGCGCGCGGCAGCCTCATGGACAGTCTCGGCTATGTCTCGAACCGTCGCGAGGCGCAGAAGAAGCACCGGGCGCGCGTCCGCGGGCCTGAAGCCCCGTCCTAGGACGCAGCCAGTAAGGTTTATAAAGGGTCAGTGTTCCCTGTCAACCATCATGACGCGAGTTGGTTGTCTTCATCACTAGCCGTCGAGGCGCAACTAGCTCGCAGACCGTTCTCGTTCATCTTCAGCGCCAGACCATTCGCAGGACTGGCGCTCCTCAATGGCTGCTGTAGTCCAACGGTTAGGATGGAAGACTGTGGATCTTCAGACGGGGGTTCGACTCCCCCCAGCGGCCCTTTTCCACAATCATTAAAAGACACGATGCAGGGTGAAGCCTCATGAAGCTGCAACTGCCCAAGGGCGTGCGAGATTTCCCGCCGGAGGAGCAGATCCTCAGGGATAAGCTAGTCGGCAGCCTCAAGGCCGTGTTCGAGCGTTTTGGCTTCAACCCCCTCGAGACCCCGGTGTTCGAACGCTGGGAGGTGCTCAGCGCGAAGTACGCCGGCGGCGACGAGATCCTGAAGGAGACCTTCTCGTTCGAGGACCAGGGGAAGCGCAAGCTCGCCTTGCGCTACGACCTCACCGTGCCCTTCGCGCGATTCGTCGGGATGAACCCGCAGCTCAAGCTGCCGTTCAAGCGCTACGCCATCGGCCGCGTCTTCCGCGACGGGCCGATCAGGCTCGGCCGCTACCGGGAGTTCTACCAGTGCGACGCGGACGTGGTGGGCGCGAGAGGCATGCTCGCCGACGCCGAGCTCATCCGGGTGGCGGTCGCCGGTTTCAAGGAGCTCGGCATCCCCGTTACCATCTCAGTGAACAATCGCAAGCTGCTCGAGGAGATTGTCAAGAAGAATGGCGTTCCTGAGGAAAAGATGACTGAAGCCATCCTCATCCTCGACAAGATCAAGAAAGTCGGTTTGGATGAAGTGAAGAAAGAACTCAAGGAGAAAGGCATCAAGGAAGACTCTGTCGATTTCATCGTCACGCTCAGCACAGGAAAGGAAAAGAATGAAGAGAAGATGCAGAAGGTCAAAGAGTACTTGGGGGAGGACAGTGAAGGCGTGAAAGAACTCACCGAACTCTTCTCCTATCTTGAAGGCCTCGAGGATGTCGTGTACGACCCGGCCTTGGCCCGCGGCCTCGCCTACTACACCGGTACCGTCTTCGAGGGCTTCGCGAAGGAGAGCAAGGTGTCCTCCTCATTATGTGGCGGCGGTCGTT
>CAZSAS010000202.1:0-2092 GCA_964604855.1 uncultured Methanosarcinales archaeon | reverse complement strand
CAAGGCCGAGCTCGCCGCCAGCGGCAAGGACGCGAAGGGCGGCGCCGGCACGGCCGGACGCGCAAAGCTCACCGACGAGCAGAAGGCGATGCGGCGCAAGTATCGCGAGAGGAGGAAAGCGGAGGAGCAGCGATGAGCGTCGAACAGGTCCGGGAGACGGTCAGGCCTGCGTTCGAGAAAGGCCTTGATGGCTTCTGGGAGCACCACATCGTCCTCGTCCACAAGTACGCCGTCCTGCTTGCGGAACGGCTGCACGCGGACCGCGAGGTCTGCGAGCTCGCCGCTTACCTGCACGATTACGGCCGCGTCATGCTGCCGGCGCGGAAGGACGAGCATCACCTCACCGGCGCGGGACTCGCGAAGGAGGTGCTCGAAGGCTTCGGCTACGCTCCCGATACGGTCGCGCATGTCCAGGCCTGCATCCGGACGCACCGCGGCAGCGTCGACCTCGCACCCGCGACGGTGGAGGCGCGCATCGTCGCCAACGCGGACGCGATGGCGCACATCGACGCGGTCCCGTGGTTCCTCCATCTGCGCTTCACGAAAGGGGACGATCCTGACGCGGCGGCCGCTTGGGTGCGCGCGAAGCTGGAGCGCGACTGGACGAAGAAGCTCACCCTGCCCGAAGCGAGAGTGATGGTGAAGGAGAAGTACGCGGCGGCGAAGCTCCTGCTCGACGCGACGCTCGCCGTTCAGGACGAGTAGAGAGGCTTGCGGGTATATGACGGGTCAGCCGTCTTCGTCGCCGCCCTCTTGGCACGCCTCACCGCGTTCCGGTAGAGCCTGGCGAGCTCGCCCGCACCCTCTTCGCCCAGGTAGAGCAAGTCCGGGAATTCGTTCACGACTTTTTTCCTGATTGCTGTTTCGTCGACCCGAAACGGCAGGGTTTTCTCGCTCACGTCCTGTTGTGCTACTGCTTCTCTCACTAGAGTCATGGTCGTTGGTTCGTCGCTGAGGGGCCGTGTCGCTCCTTTTATTATTGATGGGGCCGGAGTGTATATATACGAGAAGAGCTTTTTCCGCCGTATGCCGAGGCTCTTCGTCATCACGGGCGGCCCGTGCGCGGGCAAGACCACGCTGGTGAACGAGCTCGAGCGGCGCGGCTACAAGGTGCTGCACGAGACGGCCGCCACCATCGTCATCCCGCAATTGCTCGCGGAGGGGAAGGACCCGGATGTCGATTTCGAGGAGATGGAGGGCCGCATCCTCGTCGAGCAGCTCGCGCGCGAAGAAAGCTTGAAGGGGCTTCCCGACGACGAGATAGTCTTCCTCGACCGCTGCCTCGTCGGCTCGCCCACCGCCTACTACAAGCTCCGCGGCCTGCCCGTGCCGGAGGCCTTGACCGAGGCCTTGAAGGGACGCCGCTACGAGAAGGTCTTCCTGCTCGAACTCCTCCCCTTTGTCGGCACCGAGATCAGATATGAGAAGAGCACGGACGAGGTCATGAAGGTGCACGAGCTCATCCGCCAGGTCCACGAAGAGCACGGTTCGGACATTGTCGAGGTGCCTGCTGTCGGAGTGGAGGAACGGCTCAAGATCATTCTCGGAGAAATAGAAAGAAGCTAATGAACGAGCTCCGGGAATTTCACTCTCAAATCCCGGTATGCTAATGAACGGAGCGTCTCGTTATCAGGGATTCTCTGGAATGGCAGGTTCGGCCCTATATGCATGCCGAGCTCGACGACGACAGCGTTCGCCCATTCTCTATCTGACTGTGTGTTTTCAAAGGCCTTGAAGAATGCGTGGCGAGGCTCCTTTCCGAGAGCAATCGTCGCCATCCGTGCGAAATACTCATTCAGGAAGAAACCCCCTCCTACCCGAAACTCCAGATATCTCGGGTCAGCGCTTGTTTCGTACAGCTCATGGGCGTATTCGTGCAGCACCGTGTCATGAACCAAGTTCTCCGGGTCAATGTCTTCCCAGAAGCCAGGGTTGTAACGCCCGATGTGCCACTCGAGCAGCAGCGCTTTCTTGCTTCTGCGGAGATACTCGTGATAGGTTTCCATGATGCCTGGCTTGTAGATAATCATGCGCTGCTTGTCGTGATATCCGACGCCACCGATTATACTGAACAAAGCCTCCCATTCGGGAG
>CAZSAS010000201.1:0-2114 GCA_964604855.1 uncultured Methanosarcinales archaeon | reverse complement strand
TCCCTTCGGGGAGAAGATGCTCGCGCGCTCCCGCGACGTACTTCTCCACCCCTTCATAGAACGGGTCGAAACCGGCCCGTTCGAGCATCGAGTATTCGTGGCGTGTCCCCTTGTTGAACGGTTTGTTCCAGAAGATGTATTTGAATCTCGCCCCAGGCAGTAGGGGCTCGTATACGTCACCCAGTAGAACAGGGATATCCAGATCGTGCATGGCAAAATTCTCTCTCGCATTGATGACTGCAGCAGGGTTCAGGTCTGTCGTCGTTATCGGGCCGATCCCTTCGAGGGCGCAGGCGATGGCGATGATGCCGGTCCCCGTCCCGATCTCAAGCAATGGCCCTCCTGTGACGATGCCGGGTAGATGCGTGGCGAACCATGCGCTATCCGTGAAGTAATCAGGGGCGAACACGTCGGGCCGGATGACTAACTCGATTCCTTCGACAGTCACTTTTCGCGGCTCACGATGCCGGGCCATCTGGCGATAAATTTCTTGATCGAACTCCGCATTCTCGCCGTCCATATTCGTTCAGAAGTGAGGGAGTGATTAAAAACCTACTGCCGAATATCGCTTCCCGAGCGTCATCCTTAAATAGGAGCGCTACCCGGGAATTCTCATGGTCGTCATCAACATCGACACGGGGAAGGACTCGAAGGAGGAGATCAGGAAGACGATCAGGTATCTCCAGACCTTGGTGGAGGACGAGCCGGGTTCAGCGAGCGATTTCACGAACCTCTTCGGCGAGAACGACAGTCCGGGTTCAGAGCGTGGCGCAGCCTCCGGCGGGATGATGGGGATGTTCGACAACCCGTTCGCTCCGGACGACGACCCGAGCGCTGCGAGCCTGCCGGATGCTTCCGATGATGACTCGAGAGACGGTTCCGGGCTTTCTGGAGATGCGGAGAAGGATTCCGGAGATGACGACGGTTCCACCTTCGTCGAGATCGTCGAGTACTGAACGCCTTCTCTGCCTGGCCGCTAGAGGTCGATGATCGTCCCTTTCCTGCCGACGTTGATGACGCGCGTCCTGCCGATGCGCTCTTCCATGCCCTCAGCCTCGTGGACGTGGCTGCAGAGCGCGACCTTCGGCTGCAATTCCTCGATGGCCTTCCGCAGGCCCGTGCTGCCGGGAAAGATGCTCGTCATCTTCTCCATCATCGTGCCGGACGGATGAACATGGGTGACCATCACCTGCGTCTTGAGATAGCTGATGTGGCTGTGCGCCTTCTTCAGGGTCTCGTGGATCTCGGCCTCATCGAGGCGCTCGACGCCGATGTTCGCCTTGCCGCAGCCGAAGAACCCGACATCGTCGTACTTGGCGCTGTAGCCGTGGAGGTCGCGCACCGGATAGGTCTGCTTCAGGACCTCGTGCGTCACGAGGCTGTCATGGTTGCCCGGCACGACGAGCACCTTCTTCTTCCGTTCGAGGAAGGGCCCGATGATGCCTCGGGGCTCCTGGTCGAAATAGGTGAAGTCGCCGCAGATGACGACGAGGTCGACCCCTTCTTCCTCGGCCCGTTTCGCGAGCCTCTCCGCCAATGAGCGGTCGCCGTGGATGTCGCCGAGGCCGAGGATTCGCATGCTTATCGCTCCTGGAGCTCGAGCTCTTCCTTGTCCAGCCGGACGATCGTGCTCGGGCTGCCTTTGAGGGGACCGGTGTAGAAGATGTGCTTGACGTTCTTCCTGATGGCCGGGTCGAGGTCCTCCAAGGAGGTCATGTGGTCTTCTCCGGTGAGGTTGGCGCTCGTCGTCACGACAGGAACTTGGAGTTCCGCCACGACCGTGCTGAACCAGCAGTCGGGAATCCTGACGCCGAGGGTGCCGAGCCCCATGTTCACGGCTCGCGGCAGGCTTTCCTGCTCCTTCAAGGGCAGGACGAGCGTGTACGGCCCTGGCAGCCTGGCCAGCCACTCCTCCGCGCGCCGGTCGATGACGCAGTGCGCGCGGATCCAGTCCTGGCCGGGCGCGATGACGCTGAACGGGAGGGCGTGCCGCCGCTTGATGTCCCGTACCTGATTCACGAGGACCTCGTCCAAGGCGTTGCAACCGATGCCGTAGACCGTGTCCGTCGGGTAGACGAACACCGAGCGCTTCAATTCCTTGAGGAGGGTCGCTT
>CAZSAS010000200.1:0-2117 GCA_964604855.1 uncultured Methanosarcinales archaeon | reverse complement strand
CGCTCACGAGGATGCCCTTGCGCAGGATCTTCTCCCCGTACGCGGGACCGATGCCGCGCCCGGTCGTGCCGATCCGGCCGTCCTTGAGGCTCTCGTCGCGCGCGCGGTCGCGTTCGATCGCCCAAGGCAGGATGACGGCCGCGTCCTTGCTGAGCCTGAGATGGTCGTGCGTGATGCCGAGCCGGTCGAGCTGGGCAATCTCCCTGTTCAGCACCTCGAGGTCGATGACGAGCCCGTTCCCCATCACGGTCGTCTTGCCTTCCTTGTCGTGCAGGATGCCGCTCGGGATGAGGTGGAAGATGTAGCCCTGCTTGCCCACCGTGACGGTGTGGCCAGCGTTGTTCCCGCCCGTGCCGCGCGCGATGATGTCGAAGTCTTTCGCGAGGTGGTCGATGATCTTGCCCTTGCCCGTGTCGCCCCACTGGTCGCACACGACCGCGACGACGCGGGCCTGCTTGAGCTCTTCCCGGAATGTCACTCGTGCCTCACCCCGGGCCTTTCCCGTGCCTCCCCCGTTATAACGTTTTCGGGCACTAGCTTTAAAAGGGTCCTTATGACTCTAGGTGCTACCGCACCGGTGATCTAGTGGCTATGATTCCGGCCTTCCAAGCCGGCTACCCGGGTTCGACTCCCGGCCGGTGCATATCACCTCATTGCAGCGGACAATCTAATATCGGTCGCTGCTTATTGAGAATCTCAAGCACCTTCCCTTCAAGTTCCTTGCAATCGTCTTCTGTCAGGTCTCCGGTGAGTATTACCCGAAAGGGTTCGAAGGGCATGCCAATCATCGTTAGGAGCAATTCTGTGATGTGGCGATAATTGATGGGCGGACTCCCGTGTCCGTTCACGTTCTGGAAGTAGAGTTGCGGAGCGTCGAGGTCCAAGACGGCCGGCGAACCGAGCTCTCCGTGGAGCGCGTATTCCAAGTCGTGAATCAGGCCTCCCCAATGCCGCGTGTGCAGCCGGAAGCACGTCGAGTATTCGAAGCTATGCCGGGCGTTGTCTGACTCATACGGCAACATGGGGTCTTCTCGCATACAGCTCGAGAATTGCAGAGCATTTATAAAACAACAGGCGATTCTCGCAGCATGGTCCTCGACCGGCTGGGCGACGCCCTCAAGGCCTCGCTGCGGAAGCTGACGGGCAGGTCGTTCATCGACGAGAAGGCGGTGAACGAGCTGGTGAAGGAGATCCAGCGCTCGCTCCTGCAGGCGGACGTGAACGTCAAGCTCGTCTTCGACGTGACGAAACGCATCAAGGAGCGCGCCCTGGCGGAGAAGGCGCCCTCCGCGCTGCAGAAGAAGGAATTCATCGTCAACATCGTCTACGAGGAACTTGTTCGTTTCCTCGGCGGCGAGCACACGCCGCTCTCCATCGAGGGCAAGAAGCCCGCGCTCGTCATGCTCGTCGGCCTGTTCGGCAACGGCAAGACCACGACGGCGGGCAAGCTCGGATTGTATTACAAGAAGCGCGGCCTGAAGGTCGCGCTCGTCGCGACGGACACGTGGCGGCCGGCCGCGTACGACCAATTGGTGCAGCTCGGCAAGCAGATCGACGTCCCCGTCTTCGGGGTCAAGGGCGAGAAGGACCCGGTCAGGATCTGGAAGAAGGTCGAGCCGGAGCTGAGGAATTTCGACCTCGTCGTCGTCGACACCGCGGGCAGGGACGCGCTGAGCGCGGACCTCATCGAGGAACTGAACGGCATCAACACGCTCGTGCAGCCGCACGAGGCCTTGCTCGTCATGGCGGCCGACGTGGGCCAGTCCGCGCAGCAGCAGGCCATCGCCTTCCACGACACGGTCAAGGTCTCGGGTGTCATCATCACCAAGCTGGACGGCACCGCGAAGGGCGGCGGCGCCCTCACCGCCTGCTCCGTCACGGACGCGCCCGTCAGGTTCATCGGCACCGGGGAGAAGGTGGAGGAGTTCGAGGAGTTCAAGCCGAAGGGCTTCGTCGGGCGCCTCCTCGGGCTGGGCGACCTGGAGGCCTTGCTCGAGCGGGCGAAGGACGCGATCGACGAGGACCGCGCCGAGGATCTCGGCAAGCGCTTTCTCAAGGGCGAGTTCAACCTGCTCGACCTGTACGAGCAGATGCAGGCGATGAAGAAGATGGGGCCC
>CAZSAS010000199.1:0-2150 GCA_964604855.1 uncultured Methanosarcinales archaeon | reverse complement strand
CGACATCATCATGGCCCGGCTGTTCAGCCACGAGCAGCTCGTGGAGCTCGCCGAGAACGCGGAGGTGCCGGTGATCAACGCGCTCACCGACTTCAGCCATCCGTGCCAGGTCCTCGCCGACCTCCTCACGATTCAGGAGAAGAAGGGTGCGCTCTCGGGATTGAGGCTCGCTTATCTCGGGGACGGCAACAACAACGTGACGCACAGCCTTCTCAGGGGCTGCACCAAGATGGGCATGGACGTGACCATCGGCTGCCCGAAGGGAGAAGCGTATGAGCCGCAGGCCGCCGTGCTCGCGCAGGTGAGGAAGGATGCGCCGGAGGCCGAGATAGGGGTCACGCAGGACGCCGAGGAAGCGGTGAAGGGCGCGGATGTCGTCGTGACAGACAGCTGGATGAGCTATCACATCCCGGACTGCGAGAGGGAAGCGCGGATGAAGCGCTTCGCCCCGTACCGGGTGACTGCCGGGCTCATGGCCCTGGCGAAGCCTGACGCGATCTTCCTCCATTGCCTCCCGGCGCAGCGCGGCGTCGAGATGGCCGCCGAGGTGATCGATGGGGAACAGAGCGCGGTCTTCGACGAGGCCGAGAACAGGCTGCACACGGAGAAGGCGCTGATGCTCTGGCTCCTGGGAAAAAGGTAAAAAAATGTTTTACGCCTCGATCGCGTCGAGCGCGAGCTGGATCTCGTCGTCGATCCGCTCTTCCGTCACCTGCACGTTGTTGTCCAGGATGGCCTGGTAGTACGCCATCGGCTTGATGTGCACGATCTCGGTCTTGTGGATGAGCCACTTGCCGTCCTTGCTCTTGCTCACCACTGTCTTGATGATGGGCAGCTGCTTCACCAGCGCCTCCCGCTTGTCGCTCAATCCCATTGTTTTCACCTTCGTTGCCGTCTGAGCTGCCGCCTTGGGAAGAGTGCTGGGCGCGAGCATGGCGACCGAACGGGAGCCATGATCGCGAGCGCCCAGGAAGGCCTGCACCGGCAGGCGATGCCCGCGGCAGCTCGACGCTCGACAGAGCAGGATTGCCTATAAGTGCCTTTCCCGGACGTTTCCGGCAGTCTTGGGGAGAGGAAGGCGGTAGGCCGAACGGCACGGAGAATAATTATTTTCTATATAGTAATTTATTTTTTCCTGAGCTTCGCTATGAAGAATCCTTCTGTCTGCGTCTTGTGCGGCCAGAAGCGACGCGTCTTCGCGAGCTCGGGGCTGAGCTCCTTGCCTTCCCAGGCAGTGATGCCCTCGTCGCCAAGGGGGAGCTTCATGTCAAGCAATTCTATATCTTCGAACTTATTCAGGAACCAGTCGATGATGAGCTCGTCCTCTTCCGGCTCCAGGGAGCAGGTGCTGTACACCAAGACGCCGTCCTTCTTCAGGACCTTGTGCGCGGCCTTGAGCAGCTCCTTCTGGACGCGGCCGTTCTGCTTGATGTCCTCGATGCGGCGTTTCGCGAACCAGTCCGGCTCGCTGCAGAAGTTGCCGCTGCACGGCGCGTCGAGCAGGACCTTGTCGAATTCGATGCCCAGGTCGGGAGCGTAGCGCGCGTCCTTCTTCAGCATCACCACGTTCTTCACGAGCAAGCGTTCGCAGTTGTTCCGCAGGCTGGCCAGCCGTTGGACGTTGCTGTCGAGCGCGACAATCGTCCCCTGCCCCTTCATGAGCTGCGCGAGCTGCGTCGTCTTGCTCCCGGGAGCGGCTGCCATGTCGAGCACGGTCTCGCCCGGTCGCGGGTCGAGGGCCTCGCCGACGAGCTGCGACGCGGCGCCTTGGAGATAGTAATGGCCGAGGAGGTATTCGGGCGTGGCGCCGAGGGAGAACTCGGCCTTGCACCAATACCCGTCTTTCAGGAACGGGATCTTCTCAAGCTTGACCTTGTTCTTCTCCAAGCGCTTCACGAGCGCACGCGCGTCGGTCTTGAGCGTGTTCACCCGGAGGGCCTGCCGCACGCTCGTCTCAGTCGTGAAGTCCGGGCACATCTTCCTGTAGCGGTTCTCGAAGAAGCTCATTGGGCACCTATCTATGCTGGTCTTTATATTCGGGATATAATTTAAGTAATTTTTTCTGAGCCTGAACATAAAACTGCTGAGCGTCGTCTAAAACGATCTTTTCTTTTAATGCAGCAAAAGATGTTCAGATAATCAAAAATAAA
>CAZSAS010000198.1:0-2157 GCA_964604855.1 uncultured Methanosarcinales archaeon | reverse complement strand
CGGAGAACGCGCGGGTGAGCGACAGCGCAATCTCGAGCAGGATCGGCATCACGACCCAAGCAGTGGGCAAGATCCGGCGTAAGCTCGAGGACAACAGTGTCATCAAGGGCTACAACGTCGAGCTCGATCCGGAAGCCATCGGCCTCAAGGTGGTCTCGCTCGTCTGGATAAAGCTCCCCTTCGACGTCTTCGAGAACGAGATGCAGACGCTGCAGGAGACGAATGGCAACCCGCACCTGATAGGCTGTTATCAGCTCCTCCACGGCGAGACAAACCTCTTCGTCCATTTCGCGTTCAAGAGCCTGCGGGAAGCGGAAGCGCATTTTGAGGGTTTCCGGAAGCGCTACCCGACCTCCCGTGCGATCAACATGCAGAAGAGCTCCTGGGACGTCGTCTGCAAGAACTCGATGCGCGACATCTACATGCACATCCTCGACGAGTGCGAGAACGGGAACGGCCCAAACGGCATTGCGGGCCGTCGCGATGAGAAGGAGCAAGCCGTCAAGACCAAAAACGACAAGACTGCGGCTTGAACGCAACATTTTAATAACGTTCCATCTCGCTCCCCGTCATGGGGAAGACGCATCGACCGGCGGCACGTCATGTCCGCCATGCGCAGGAGCTCGAGAAGGACAGCGACCATGTCCATACGGAACGCCAAAAGGCCGAGCTCCGTCGCAAGAAGAAGCAGCGCACCACGTGGCTCTTCGTCGCGCTCGCCGTGCTCATCCTTGGCATGATGATTTACGCGCTCTGGCCGAAGCCAAGCCCCTACCTTCCCTTCGCGGAATGCCTGGCGGAAGCCGGTGCCGTGATGTACGGCGCCGACTGGTGCGAGAACTGCCAGGCGCAGAAGCGGATGTTCGGCACCGCCTTCAAGCAGGTCCCCTACACGAACTGCGACTACGGGAATGCCTGCGCCGCGCAGGACGTGCGGAGCTACCCCACCTGGATCTTCAGCGACGGAGAACGCGTCGTCGGCAAGCAATCTCTTGAGTTCCTAGCATACAAGACAGGGTGCACCCTGCCGGAGGAGACATGATGAAACTGCTCGATTTCTCAATCAAGGCGCTCGTCGCGCTGCTCGTCATCAACATCGTCGGCCTCGTCGGCCTCACCGCCGGCATCCACGGCGCGACGCAGGGAAGCGCGAACGAGACGATCGGCGTGCGCTTGATCACGCCGGCTGACTGCCCGCAATGCTTCAACATGCAGGGGCATATCGCGGAGATGCGCAACCTGGGCATCCCGGTCGCGGAACCGGAGCTGCTCGAGCAGGGCACGCACGCCGGCGACAGCCTCATCAAGAAGTACGGATTGACGAAGCTTCCCGCGCTCGTCATCGACAAGGGCCTTTCCGCCTATTCTGTGGTGGCCGACTCCTGGACGCGCATCGGCTCCATCGACAAGGACGGCTCGTATCTCCTTGAGGGGATGCCGCCGCCGTTCTACGACCTCGAGAAGAAAGAGGTGCGCGGCGTCATCTCGCCGACCTATCTTGTCGACTCGTCGTGCACCGAATGTTATGACGTCTCCGTGCATGCGCAGATACTAGCGCGTCTCGGCATGACCTTGGGGAACGCGACCACCGTTGACGTGTCTTCTCTGGAAGGAAAAGCGCTGGTCGAGCGCTACGACATCACCACCGTCCCGACGGTGATCCTCTCCGGTGAGGCCGAGCTCTATCCCTCGTTCGCGGCCGTCTGGCCGAGCGTCGGACGTTCGACCGAGGACGGCATGCACGTCTTCACAAACCTGGCGGCGCTGGGCCTGCCGTACGAGAACCTCACTTCCGGGAAGCTGGTCGTGCCTGAACAGCAGCAGGGTTGAGCGCCGCCGCGAGCTGAGCGTGAGGATTGAGTCTCACGGCGTCAGGAGCATACGCGGACAACGAAAGAAGGAACGCGGACCTGGAGTTGGGGGAGGGGTCGGCCTGAAGCCCTGATGGCTTCGGGAGAGGCTTCTACCCGAGGGCTTCTTCGAAGAGGTCCTGCTCTATCCGATCCATGAGCGAGCTCCTGCCCGCCATGCGGAACTTGTCGATGTCACTGGGTTCCTTGACGATGCACTTGCCGCCCGTGCACATGACTTCCATTGCTACCACCTCATCTCTCTGAGCGATTCCTTGATTCGCGGCTATTTCTTTCTTGTCTCGAA
>CAZSAS010000197.1:0-2159 GCA_964604855.1 uncultured Methanosarcinales archaeon | reverse complement strand
GACGCCACGGACCTCGCCAACCTCGAGATCCAGCTCGTCATCTCGCAGACCGCCTTCTTGGGCGAGCGCGCCGCGACCATCACCGCGCTGGGCTACACGTAAGCCGGGACGGCAAAACCCTTTTCCCCTCCTTTTCTTTCCTTCTCCTTGCCTTCTTTCTCCTCCCTGTCTTCTTACGCGTCCCCTCACTCATGTTCTCTTCTGCACTCCTCCCGCGTCTGCAGCGAATCGCCTGCGCATCACGCTTTTCTTTTCACTTTCCAGTGGCGCAACAAGAGAAAACTTTAAATAGCCCTATCGCCAAAATCTTGGTATTGGGTGGAGGATATCACGATGGAACTCTCGAACAAGACATTGGCGCTCGTCCTCGTCGTCTCGGTGGGCATCAGCCTCTTCGGCACGTTCTACGGCCTCGGACGGCTCGATTCGATGCTGTACACGGGCCGCGCAGCCTTTGACACGGGCGAGACGAACTTCACGATCCAGGCGAACATCGACATCACGTTCACGGTCAACCAGGTCAATTTCGGGACCGGCTCGATCAACGACACGGACCAGGGCGGCCCGGTCACGGAGAACTGCACGCTGAATTCCGAGGGGCGGCGCCAGTATGCCTGTTCGGGCTTCAACGTGGTCGACCAGGGCTTCCGCATCCGCAACGACGGGAACGTGGACGTCTCCCTGAACATCTCGAGCAATGAGAGCGAGACCGAGTTCATCGGCGGTGCTGCGGGCATCGACGCGTTCCAGTGGAAGATCGAGGACAACGAGAGCTCGTGCAGCGGCGGCTGGGCCGCGGCGACGACCTATACGGACGTGACGAGCCCGGGCTACTTGACCGTCTGCAGCGGCGACAACTTCCTCAGCACAGACGCCACGGACCTCGCCAACCTCGAGATCCAGCTCGTCATCTCGCAGACCGCCTACCTGGGTGTGCGTGCGGCCACGATTACGGCGCTGGGTTACACATGAGGCGGCGGCCGCCCTAAACCTCTCCTTCCCCTCTTTCTTCTCTCTTCTCCTCCTCCCTCATCTCCTTCTCTCCTTTTCCTCTTTCTTCTCCCTTCCCCACCCTTCCTTTTCCTTCTCCTTTTTCTCCCCATAACCTCTTCCTGCCTTTTTTCGAGCCGAGCATCTTCCAAGCGTCGGCGCACTCGACAGCAGAAAGCTTTATATACGCTCACGCCCGGCTTCCCGTGAGAACCCTCCGAGGCGTCCGATGCGGCTCACGAACAGCTCCCTCGCATTCATCCTCATCCTCTCGGTCGGCATCAGCATCTTCGGCACGGTCTTCAGTCTCCTCAGGCTCGACCAGCTCCTCTATACCGGCGATGCGGCTTCGGACACGGGTCAGACGAACTTCACCATCACCACGGACATCAAGATCACGTTCACGGTGAACAACACGAACTTCGGCACCGGCTCGGTGAACGACACTGACGCTGGTGGTCCGGTCACGGAGAACTGCACGCTGAATTCCGAGGGGCGGCGCGACTATGCTTGCTTGGGCTTCAACGTGGTCGACCAGGGCTTCCGCATCCAGAACGACGGGAACAGCGCCGTGAACCTGAACATCACGAGCAATGAGAGCGAGACCGAGTTCATCGGCGGCACGGCCGGCATCGCGGCATTCCAATGGAAGGTCGGGGAGAACGAGAGCGGCGCGTGCACCGGCACGTACGGCCCCCTCACCTACACGGACGTGACGCAGAGCCCGGCCTCTTATGCCGCCTGCGACAGCACCGGTTTCGAAAGCGGCCCGAACGATGTCCTGAACCTGGAGATCCAGCTCGTCATCCCGCAGGACGCGTATCTTGGGGCCCGGCAGGCGACGCTGACCGCCCTGGGCTACACGTGACTTCTCCCCACCCGGCCGCGCATTCTCTGGCCGGCATCCCACCCGTCGGTCCGAGGCCCATAAAGTATATAAATCATGCTTTCTGTCGACGACATCGATGCGACAACGCGGCGTCTCCCTGTCAGTCTTCCTCGCCTCCCTGACACTCCTCTGCCTCCTCTCCATCCTGCTCCACCCGGTCTCGGCATCGGCAGGCATCCGGGGGCCGAGCGAGAGCCAGCGGACCTTCGACTACGTCCCCGGACGGACCGTCGACATCCCCTTCTACTATTATCGCAGTTCCGCGAAGCAGGTAGCCCCC
>CAZSAS010000196.1:0-2165 GCA_964604855.1 uncultured Methanosarcinales archaeon | reverse complement strand
TCCCCGTGAGGTTGGCCGCGCTCCAGGCCGCCTGGTCGTATTCCCCGTTGGCTGAGGTCACGCGGAACGTGATGCTCTTCCCTTGGATCGTGACGTCCTGGACATTGTCCGGGAGGTCGATCGTGATGGTGCGCATGCTGGGCGCGCCGAGGTAGTAGACGGTGTCTGCCGCCTCCGCCAGCTGGTTGGCCGCCCGTTCGATCGTCGCGCTCGCGGTCTCGTCCCCCAGCCTCGTGGTCTGTTCGTAGTAGACGACGAGCAGCGGCGCGAGGAGGAGGAAGGCGAAGCCCATGATGAAAAGGTATTCCATCGAGACCTGGGCGCGATGGCCGTTCCGGGACGGCAACGGCTTCGACCCGCCCGGCAGCATCCGTCCCGGTAGCGTCCGTCCGGGCCTGATGCCCGTCCGTCCATGGCCGGGCCTCGTCCTTCTGGATATGAGAATACGCCCACCTCTCATACGTCCTCCTCCGGAGAGTGAGTATTTAAAGGTGATGGTCAAGCATCAGGACGAAAGAAAACAGGGCGAGAAAAAATCGGCGTCAGGACGAGCGCTCGGCTTCCTTATACTTGCGACGGTAGGCCGCGTACTTGTCTTCAGGGCTCCATTTCGGCGGCTTGGGCGGGATGCGCTCCTCGCCGCAGTCGCAGCGCTCGTGCAGGCTGTAGCTGCCGCACGCCGGACACTTGAGAATGTGGTGGGTCATCGTGCCTATGCTCTGGCGAATTCGGCCTCGCCGCCGTCCGTCGCCTGGATGAGGGCGGTCGCCTTGTCCAGCGCCTCTTTCAGGATGGCCTCGGCCTCTTGGTACTCCTCGGCCACGACCTCGAGCTTGTACAAGCCGCTCCCGAGGTAGCGGACCGTGATGTTCTTCCCGCCGACCTGCTCCGCGGCCTGCAAGGCCCGCTTGACGGCCTCGATGCCGTCCGGGGCGTAGGTCCTGAGGCGGAGGGTGCCACTAATGCTCACGCTCTTCGGCTTGATCTTGTCCACGACGCGTTCGACGAGCGGCGCGAGATAGGCAGCGGGGATGCCGAGCTCCTCGAGATGGGCCTCGCCGTCGACGTGCTCCTGGAAGGCCATGTGGAGGAACTCGTAGCTCTCCAGGATGGGGGTGGCAATCGCCTCGTACACCTTCTTCGGGTCCTGCTTGAGCTCGGCAGCGAGGTTCTCGATGATCTTCTCGGCCTTCTGCTCCTGCTTGATGAGCATGTTGAACTGGCGACGCTGGTTGTCGTTCACCCGGCGGAGGGAGAGGTCGATGTGGCCGCGTTCCTCGGTGATGCGCAGCACCTTGCAGACGACCTTCTTGCCTTCGACGACGTAGTCCCGGATGTTCCTGATGCGGCCGGGCGCAATCTCGCTGATGTGGATCATGCCGCCCTTGCCGTACATGTCGATGTTGCAGAAGACGCTGTTGTACTGGACGCTCGTCACGGTGCACATGACGAGCTCGTTCTCTTCCGGGAAGCCGTTCTTGTGGTAAAACATGGGACGCTCCGTTCTCGCTTCTTCCCCTCTTCGGCGCTCTTATTCGAGCACCTCGAGGATGCGCGCGGCCACTCGGGTCTTGCCGCCGGTGGGGCTGGCAAGGACCTCGCCGCAGACGAGGCACTTGACCTCGCTCGCCGCCTTGCCGAAGGTGATCTGTTCATTCTTGCACTTGTTGCAGCGGAGCTTGAGGAATTGGGTCATGGGGTTCCCTCCATATATAAACCGGTCGTGCTGTGCGAGAACAGAGGGCGTTTTATAAGGGTTGCGGTCGGTCTCTCCTCGTATTCTGGCGCCGGCGCAATGTTTAAGTAGAAGAAGGCCCATCTCTAGGCCATGAAGCGTGTGGTGCAGGTCCGGCTCTTCATCCTCGGTCTGTTCATCCTGCTCGGCGGCTTCTTCCTCAGAGTCGCAGCCACCGGCTTCGTCACGGGCGAGCTCGGATTCGTCGGGCTCGATACCGTCTCGGTCATCGGCCTCGTCGTGGTCGTGCTGTCAGTGACGCTCATCTCCGGCGAGATTTCCTGGGATCGGCAGCGGCTGCGGCGCGCTGCAGAGGAGCGGCAGCAGGAAACGCGGCGCCTCATCTAGCGCGAGAGCTTCTGTACACGCAGTTTGCTCCTGAGAGAATGCGCGAGGGCCTAGACCATCTCGACTTTCTTGGCGCGGATGC
>CAZSAS010000195.1:0-2168 GCA_964604855.1 uncultured Methanosarcinales archaeon | reverse complement strand
CGCATGGCAGCCAAGGACGACGCCAAGAAACTGTCAGCGAGCGAACGCTACCACCTCAAGCAGTTCGTGAAAGAGCTGGAAGGCTATCGCGGCCGGCACACGGAGCTGGTGACCGTGTACGTGCCGGCAGGCTACCAGCTCGACAGCATCATCAATCACCTCCAGCAGGAGCAAGGGACAGCGACCAACATCAAGAGCAAGCAGACCAAGACGAACGTTATCGACGCGCTCGAGCGCATGATCCAGCACCTCAAGGCCTTCAAGGGGACGCCGCCGAACGGGCTGGCAGCGTTCAGCGGCAACGTCGCCGAGCAGGAAGGACGGAGCGACGTCAAGGTATGGAGCATCGAGCCGCCGGTGCCCATGAAGCAACGCCTGTACCGCTGCGACAAGGAATTCATCCTCGAGCCGCTGCAGGAGCAGCTGAACGACGAGAGCGTGTACGGCCTCGTCGTCATGGACCGCCGGGATGCGATGATCGGGCTGCTCAAGGGCAAGAGCATCGTCCCGGTCCGCAAGACGCACAGCGAGGTGCCGGGCAAGATGCGCGCCGGCGGCCAGTCTTCCGTGCGTTTCGCCCGCCTCAGGGAAGGGGCGACGAAAGAGCACTACAAGAAGATCGCAGACTACATGAAGGACGAGTTCCTCCAGATGGAGGACCTGAAAGGCATCATCCTCGGCGGGCCGGGCACGACCATCACCGACTTCATGAACAAGGACTACCTCACCGGCGACGTCAAGAAGAAGATACTCGGCACGAAAGACCTCAGCTACACGGGCGAGTTCGGCCTGCAGGAGCTGCTCGACAAGAGCGACGACCTCCTCGCGCAGGAAGAGGTCGCGGAGGAGAAGAAGCTCATGGGCCGCTTCTTCAACGAGCTCAGCAAGGACACCGGACTCGCGGGCTACGGCCCCGCCCAGGTGATGGAAGCGATCAGGATGGGCGCGGTCGACACCGTGCTCCTCTCCGAAGCGCTCGACGACAAGGAGATCGAGACGTTCGAGCAGGCGGCGGAGCCGCTCGGCACGAGCGTCAAGATCATCAGCACCGAAACGAGGGAAGGCGTCCAGCTCCGCGACATGGGCAAGGTGGCCGCACTCCTTAGGTATCCGCTGAGTGGCGGCTAGAGGCTTTCCTTGAATATTCTGGTGTATTCTCCCCAGGTCCCGATATCATTGAATCTGATCGGGAAGAGATTGATTTCCATTCCGTTCTCGATGGCGTACTTGATGATTTGAGTCGTGGTGTACTCTCCCTTAACCTCTGAGACTTGCTTATCCATCTGAGAAAGGCCCTTCGAGAGGATTAAGGCCCCGCTCTTTGCGAGGTTTCCCCACTTGTTCTCGTCGGTCGGTTTCTCAAAGATGTCGACGGCTTTGCCGTTCTCCACCTTCACTATCGCATATTTTCTAATATCATGAACTCTACACACGGCGATCGTGATATCCGCATTGCTCTCCCGGTGGCTCGCGTACATCCTCTTGAAGACTTGATCCCCTTCTATGAGATTATCGGCGTCAGTGATAATTACATCCCCCTCAACAAAACGCTGGGCGCGGTAGAAGGCGCCAGCATTGCCATCGAGCACCTCTTGCTCAACGTAGCGTATTTTCTGTCCTGTTTCGCTTTTTATTCCCAAATACTCTTTAATCAGGTCAGCTTTGTAATTGACGACGACGATGATCTCATCGGGCATAGCTTTTTCAAGCTGTTCAATCAGCCTCTCGATGATGGTCTTGAAGGAGCCATCGTTCTTCTTCCCTATCGGCATCAATGGTTTTGGCAAGAGCTTGTTGAATGGGGCGAGTCTCGTCCCCTTGCCTGCAGCAAGAATGACTGCTTTCATCGAATCAGCTCCATGTATATTTTTTGGTGGTGACGCTTGAGCCATTCATTAAGTCGCATGATGCCGGTAGCGTAGCACATTATCGCTTCTGCTTTTTTTTCCAGATGGAAGGGGATCATCGTCAAGAAAAGAAGCCCTTCGATGAATTCCGCACGATATTCGACATTCCCGAACCTGTCGAATTTCTCGCTGACAACGCTGTTCAAATAATCAAGCAGGAAGTGGAACCGCTTCACGAGATCTTTTCTTGTGAACTCCATAGTGATGTCTATCTCCCCTTTTTTCTCTTGTCCCTCGATCCGGGAGAGGCTGAGAAGGTCC
>CAZSAS010000194.1:0-2177 GCA_964604855.1 uncultured Methanosarcinales archaeon | reverse complement strand
CGGCCTCCTTGCTCGCGATGATCGCGGTCGAGGTCACCTCTCTCAGTCTGACGGCCATCGGACTCGCCTTCGCGGCCGGGCTGCTCTCGTTCGTCTCACCGTGCGTCCTGCCGCTCCTGCCCGTGTACCTGTCGTTCATCTCCGGCGTCGGCGTCGAGGACCTGGGCCGCGAGCATCGTCGCCTGCTCGGGACGGCGCTTCTCTTCGTCGCCGGGTTCACCGTCGTGTTCGTGCTGATCGGCGCCGGCGCCGGCGGCGTCGGCCGGCTCCTCATCCAGTACCGCGACGAGCTGATGATCGTCGCCGGGGCGTTCATCGCCTTCAGCGGGCTCGTCGTCGCGTTCTGGTCAGCCTCTTCCTTGCCCTGGAGGTAGCCCGACGCGGCCATGCTCAAGCTTGCCGCGAAACCGGTGATGAAGCCAGCAAGCGCCACGACCCGGGCGTTCTGCAGGGCGAACGTCAGGCCCGCCAAGGCGCCGGTCAGCTCGACGAGCGCGTCGTTCAGGCCGAGGACGATAGAGCCGGCGTAGTCGAGCTTCTCCTCCTTGAGCAGGTCGATGAGGGCATGCTCGTGCGCCTCCTCGTCGTGCAGGAGCCTCTCGACACCCTTGATGCGCTTCAGCTTGCGGTAGGCCTGCTGCGCCAAGTCCTCGCCGCGTTCCATCAAGCGAAGTGCGAACACGACCCCGAGCGTGCCGGCGAGGAATGTGTACCAGGCGATGATCGCCTTGCTCGCCCGGACCGTCTCGCCCGTCAGTCCTTGCCAGAAATCGTGGTGCCGCTTCTCGTCCTTCGCGAGCTTACGCAGCACGCGGGCGTTCTTGCCTGTGGAACGCCGAGCCAGGTCGCTGTAGACATGGTGCTCGGTCAGCTCTGCGCGCTGGGAGCGGAGCACGGCCTTGCGGGTCGCGGGATCCATCACCTATTAGAACGAACCGGTGTTTTTATTGTTTTGCCAACCATGCCACTTCTTCAGCATCCAGTCCGAGCGTCGCAGCGATGGCGTCCGCAGAAGCGCCACCGCGCCGGAATACGGGACGGAAGTAGAGCACATCATTCAACACCCGTCTCGTGCTCGCGTGCGAGGCCGCCGCCAGTTTCTCGGCAATCGCCTTCTTCTTCGCGTTGCGCGCGTTCGCCATCCAGATCATGAGCGGCCGCGAAGAGCGCTTGTACCTGGACACGCCGGGATACTTCTCCTCCTTCGCCAAGGCGATACCGGCCGTCAGGAGGTTGTAGATGTAGACGTAGAAGCGATAGTACTGCCAGCGCCGGATGCGGCCGAAGAACCTGTCGGCTTCCGCCAGTGCGTCGAACGCCCTCGCCAGGTCCTCCGGCTTGGTGTACTCCACGGGAAGATTCTGGTCGATCCAAAGGAAGAGCGCGTCCACGTTCGCATCGACGTTGTCGAAGGCGGGCAGCGCGACGTCCGCGCTCGTCGTCTTGAACACGCGGAGCAATGCCTGCTCGATCGCCTCCTTCTGCTCGCGGTCGCCGAGCGCGTCGAGTTCGGCCATCGTCACTTTCTTGCCGCCGCTCAAGGACTGGAGGTCGTTCACGGCGGCGCGCGCATCGCCGCCCACGCGGCGCGCGATGGCCGCCAGCGCCTTCTCCTCGCAGTCCAGGCCTTCCGCTCTCGCGATGCGGGCGAGCAGCAACGTGAGGTCCTTCGGGTCGAGCTGCGGGAAGGCGACGCACTCGGAAGCTTTCTTCAGTGCCTTGAGCTTGTCGCTCCCGATGTCGTTCGCGGTGATGACGACGGGGAAGCGCGCGTCGTCGAGCAGAGCGAGCAAGGCCTGCACGCCGCCCCGGTCCTTCGTCCCTGACAAGCCATCGGCCTCGTCGACGAGGATGAGCTTGCCCTTGAAGAACAGGCTCCGCTGTCCCAGAGCCGCGCCGAGGAGCTCATTGATCGCCGCCTTGTTCCGCGCATCCGAGGCGTTCAGCTCGATGACCTCGAGATCCGCCTCTGTAGCGACAGCATGCGCCGCGGCAGTCTTTCCCGTGCCGGGCGGGCCGTAGAGGAGCAGGGGTTTCTGGCCGCGCACGAAGGAGGAGACAAAGCTTCTGAGACGGGCGACGCCCACGGCTTGACCGACGACCGCTCCAGACGTGCTCGGAGCATGCTTCCTGATCCAGGGGAGGACGCGCATAAGAAGGGGGAATCGGAAGGCCTG
>CAZSAS010000193.1:0-2184 GCA_964604855.1 uncultured Methanosarcinales archaeon | reverse complement strand
AGGGGGAGGAACGCCTCCTCTACGCCGGGGTGATGAGCTACCTCAACGTCAAGCCGGACAACAGCACCTATCCCGACCTGGGCGTCCAGTTCTTCTATCCCGGGACGAGACCCTATCTCGACATCAACGACGGCCAGGAAGTCCTCGGGCCGCGCAGCCCGGACGTGCCGGGCCTGCTCGGGAAGATCATGGGCGTCATGATCAACGATTACCGCTTCCGCTACTCGCTCAGCTACCCCGTCGTCGTCACGATCACGGACGACGCGGCCTTCGACGGCGCCGGCTACACCTGGCGTTTCGCCCTCGAATCGAACATCTACCGCAACCAACCCCTCGACAGGAACCAGACCGCGATGCAGTTCAGGCTCTCCGAAGGGGGCATCGACTACCTCGCGCCGCGGCAACGCGTCCAGAACACGGTCATCGTCCGGGCGACGGACGCCCTGACAGGAGAGCCGCTCCCGCGGACGCGAATCAGCTACACCTGCGGCATGGAGAACTACATCGGCGAGACGGACGACGAGGGCGTGCTCGAGGCCCGGATGCCCTATTGCCGCTTCGGCGGCGCCGTCCTGTTCAGCGCGCCCGGCTACATGGGCGGCGGCGTCCCGTACGACAACTACGTCGAGAATGTCGTCGAACGGGTCAATGTCACGCTCTGGCCGCTCAAGGAGATCGAGCTGAGCGTGGGGAAGGGGAGCGGGAACCTCTCCGATACCGACCTCGTCATGTTCGGCATCGCGCGGGTCAAGGAGAACGAGTGGCGTCCGGACGTCCCGCTCGGCGGCTTCTACTCGTTCACGATGAAGAACCAGAGCCGCGAGGCGGAAGGCGTGAGCACAGAAGTGGAGGCCATGGCCGAACAGGGGGTCATCTCCCAGGCGGAGCTCGAGGATTGGCGGAGCGAGCTCAACAGGACCGGCGTGCTCGCACCGAAACAGACCGTGGTGACCGTCGCGCTCGCGCCGGGGAACTACACGATCCAGGCCTACCTCATCCACAACGCGCCCATCACCATCCCTCCAGAGCGGCGGACCTACGGCAGCTGGCCTTCCAAGAAGGAAATCACCTTGCCGCAGCAGAACTACACGAGCTGGCTCTCCGGTGGGGCGATCATCGACGAGACCGCGCCCTTCTCCATCGCCCCCGAGAAGCTCTACGGCAACGAGCGCGTCAGGTTCACCGTGCTCGAGCAGCCGCTCCCGCAGACATGGACCCAGCTCGAGAAGAACCAGCCGCTGGAGGAGTTCGTCGCCGGCAAGCGTGCGCAGATGCTCCCTGTCTGGAGCTGAGACGTCAGGGCGCTGTCACGATTCGTTCCCGGTGCCGTTCACCGGACGCGTCTCGTAGATGCCCGTGACGTTGAGCGTCTTGTTCTGCAGGGACTCGATGCGCTGCAGGTCCGAGCACAGCTGCAACAGGTCCTTCTCGTCGAGCTTCGGGCAGAGCTCGTAGCGCCCTTCCATGATGAAGCTGACGAGGCAGTTGTTCTTCTCCGTGCTCGAGGTCATGGCCGTGCAGTGGCTCGCCTCGCGGTCCTGGAGGACGATGGCGGTGAGGCAGGCGTCGCGTCGCGCCGCGTTGGGGATGGAGAGGCAGTCCTGTTCCGCCTCGTCCGGCCGTCCGCGCTTGGCCGCGAGGAGGGCGTCGTTCGCCGCGTTCCCCTGGTCGTCGCTGACGAGGACGACGGGCGTGCCGCCATGGTCGAGGACGATGGGTTCAGAGGCATTCGCCGGTGCGTCCTCCCCGGGCGCGAGCAGCTTGAAGGATGCGGATGCCGAGGCCTCCTCCTCGCCGTAGCTCGCGGTTACGGTCAGCTCGTAGGCGCCCGCCGGCAACCCGTCGAGGGGGATGCGTTGCGTGTCGCTCAGGCTGGTGCTGATGGCTTTCGTGGCGCGGCCGCTCCACAATCCTGTGCCGTGGCTGTCCAGGAGGCGGTAGGCGAGCCTGACGTCGAAGCGTTCCGCGCCGCCCATGTTCACCGCCTCCATGGTGGCGACGGCGCTGTCTCCAGGCTCGTAGCTGGCCTTGTCGAGCGTCAGCGAGACGTCGAGCAGGCGCGTCGCGCCGCCAGGGGCGCCGCCTCCGGACTCGGGCCCTGTCCGGAACACCGTGCGGATGAGGAGGATGCCGTAGACGAGCCCGGGGTTGCGGGCGAGGCAGGGGTCGGGACCGATGCCCAGC
>CAZSAS010000192.1:0-2205 GCA_964604855.1 uncultured Methanosarcinales archaeon | reverse complement strand
CGTGAAGATCGCGATAGGGCCGCCGATCGAGCACGGCTTCTACTACGACTTCGACCATCTCGACATCAGCAACGACGACCTGTCGAGGATCGAGACGGAGATGCGCAAGATCATCAAGGAGGCCATCCCCGCCGAGCGCATCGAGCACAAGAGCAAGAAGGAGGCGATTGAGGCCTACAAGAACAACAAGTACAAGGTCGAGATGATCAAGGAGCTGGACGAAGGCACCTCGAGCTACCGGCACGGCGACTACCAGGACCTGTGCCGCGGGCCGCACGTCCCGAACAGCAAGGCGTTCGACAAGGCCGGCATCAGGCTCGACAAGATCGCGGGCGCGTACTGGCGCGGCAAGAGCGAGAACACCATGCTGACGCGCATCTACGGGCTCTGCTTCGCGACGAAGAAGGAGCTCGACGAGTTCCTCAAGATGCGCGAGGAGGCGGAGAAGCGCGACCACCGGAAGCTCGGGCAGCAGCTCGGGCTTTTCTCCATCCATGAAGAGGCAGCGGGGATGCCGTTCTTCCACGACAATGGCCACTTCATCTTCCGCCGCCTGATGGAGTTCATGGTGGAGGAGATGGAGAGGCTCGGCTACCAGTTCCTCCGCACGCCACTCGTGCTGAGCAAGCAGCTCTGGCTCCAGTCAGGGCACTGGGACCACTACAAGGAGAACATGTATTTCTCGAAGATTGACGAGCAGGAGGTGGCGGTCAAGCCGATGAACTGCCCCGGCCACCTCCTCGTCTACAAGAGTGGGCACCACAGCTACCGCGACCTGCCGATCAAGGCGGGCGAGTTCGGCATCGTGCACCGGCACGAGCTGAGCGGCGTCCTCTCAGGCCTCTTCCGTGTCCGTTGCTTCACCCAGGACGATGCGCATATCTTCTGCACCGAAGACCAGATCAAGGAACAGGTGCGGGAGCTCATCGCGCTCGTGAACCGCGTCTATGGCCAGTTCGGCTTCGCGTACCGGGTAGAGCTCTCCACCAGGCCCGAGAAGGCGATGGGTGACCCCGAGCTCTGGGCGCTGGCCGAACGCCTCCTCGCGGAGGCGCTCCAGGAATCGGGGACCGAGTTCAAGATCAACCCGGGGGACGGCGCCTTCTACGGGCCGAAGATCGATTTCCACGTCAAGGACGCGCTCGGGAGGAGCTGGCAATGCGGCACGATCCAGCTCGATTTCAGCATGCCGGAGAAGTTCGACCTCGCGTATGAGGGCAGCGACGGCCAGAAGCATCGCCCGGTGATGATCCACCGCGCCATCTACGGCTCCTTGGAGCGGTTCATGGGCATCCTCATCGAGCACTACGCGGGCAAGTTCCCGCTCTGGCTCAGCCCGCGGCAGGCGCGGGTCGTCCCCATCTCCGACCGCCACGCCGAATACGCGCAGGACGTGGCGAAGGCGCTCCGCGCCGGCGGGATCCGGACAGAGGTGGACGCGCGCGCCGAGACCGTGAACAAGAAGGTGCGCGAGGCGCAGCTCGACCAGGTGAACTACATCCTCGTCGTCGGCGACAAGGAAGTCACCGAGGGCACGGTGAACGTGCGCACGCGTGACAATACCGTGCACGGCACGAAGAAATACACGGCGCTGCTGACCGAGCTCCAGAAGGAGCGGGACGAGCGGCGCTAGCGCTGCTGTCCGCGAAGCTGCGCAGCGTCACATCTCGGGGTCGTACTCTTCCACGTCCTCTTCGATCTGCGCGGAGGCCCGGCTCCGTCGCTTCTTCGCACGCTTCGCGAACGCGGCCTCATAGGCATCATCGGACGCGTCGTCCTCTTCGCCTTCGGCCTCATCATACCCTTGCATGAAGGCCTCTTCCTCAGCGCTGATCGCGCCGTCCTCCATGAGCTCCTCTCGGGCATTGTCGCCGTAGACGTTTCGCTCCTCACCATCAGGGTCGTCAGCCATAGGGGTTCACCTGCCGCTCCTTGCAGTACTCCTAGCATTCACTCCCGAAGAGGGCTGTTTAAAAATTTTATGCTCAGCACGAGAAAATGAAGTCGACGCCTCAGTACTGGAGGGCCTTCGACCTGATGGTGGAGGTGTTGTGGAGCACTGAGGTCTCGATGACGTAGCGTGTCATGACGTTCTTGACGAAATAGCCGAACTCCTTCTCTCCTTGGAAGATGGAGCACCGACTCCTGTCTTTCAGCTCCTCATGGGTGCGGAGCAAGGCTTCCTGCAGGAGCGCCTCGAACAGG
>CAZSAS010000191.1:0-2213 GCA_964604855.1 uncultured Methanosarcinales archaeon | reverse complement strand
AATCACCGGGACGCGCTCAGCAGGCATGGCAATCGTCTCGCTCAACGGCACCCCAGGCAGCGGGAAGAGCACGCTCGCGAAGCTGCTGGCGACGAGGCTCGGCTACCGGTACTACAGCATCGGCGAGCTCCGGCGCAAGCACGCCCAGGAGCAAGGACTGACGCTGGCCGAGTACAACCGGCGCAGCGAGGCTGGCGAAGAGGACACGGATACGGAATTCGACGACTACCAGAAACAGCTCGGGAAGAAGGAGGACGACTTCGTCATCGATTCCCGGCTCGGCTGGCATTTCATCCCGGGCAGCGTCAAGCTGCTCCTCGACGCGGACGAACAGGTGCGGGCGGAGCGCCTGCACGGCAGGAAGAGCGTCGCGGAATCCGCCGCGGACATCGGCGAGGCCGTGGCGATGAATCGGCAGCGGATGGCGAGCGACACGGCCCGTTATGAGAAATATTACGGCCTCGACCCGTGGCACGAGGCGCATTACGACCTGGTGCTCGACAGCACGAGCTCGACGCCAGAGGAGCTGGTCGCGCAGATCATCGAGAAATTCCCCACTCTCAAGAAATAGCCTTTCTCGTCGACCTTCACCACAGTACCCTCGCTCTGCTCGGGAACCATTCGGCGCCTCGCGATAATCGGGGCCCTCACCCGATGCTCGGTGCCGCATTTCACTCAGGGCGAAGGTCCTGACACAACAGTAACCTTTTTAAATACCCTAGGTCTCCCCGAAGATAGTTCTTCTCGTCCGGAAAACCGCAAGGTACTCTGGAGGCCACGAGAGGAAGACGGAGAGACGCTCATGACAAGCATCAAGAACGGCGACTTCATCGAGCTCGACTACACGGGCAAGCTGGCGGACGACGGCACGGTCTTCGACACGACAATGGAGGACGTCGCTCGGGAGGCGGGCCTCGACCCGAAGGCGCAGTACCGGCCAGCCATCATCTGCGTCGGCGAGGGCCAGCTCTTGCGCGGCCTGGACGAGTACCTGGAGGGCAAGGCTCTCGGCAAGCACACCATCGGGATTCCGCCGGAGAAGGGCTTCGGCAAGAAGGACACGAAGCTCCTCAAACTCATCCCCAAGCAGAAGTTCAAAGACGGCAAGCTCGAGCCGAGAGTCGGTCTCGAGGTCAACGTGGACAACCATTACGGCGTCGTCCGCAGCGTCAGTGGCGGCCGCATCACCGTCGACTTCAACCACCCGCTGGCGGGCAGGGATCTCGTCTACGAGGTCGACGTCAAGGGCGTCGTGACCGACACGGCGAAGCAGATCGAGGCGCTGCTCGACGCGGCCGGCGTCCATCACCACGGTGTCAACCTGGAGAACGAGAAGCACGCGGTCGTGCGCATGCACAACGTCCCGCCACAACCAGTCGCCGAGATGCTCAACAAGATGATTGTCCGCATCACGAAGGTCGAGACAGTGAGCTACGAGGCCGGAGAACACAAGGATTGAAGCGCCGAGGGCTTCCCTACCACTAAGTATAAATATGAGCGAGGAGACGGCACGCATAGGAGCAAGGGTGGAGGCGCAATCATGGATTCGATCATCCAGGAAGCGAAGGAACAGGCAGGGAACGGCAGGCAGCAGCCGGCCAAGCGCACGGCGATCGACGACGAGCTCGAGATGCTCCTGACTGCGCAGAAGGCCAAGATCAAGGTGGTCGGGTGCGGTGGCGGCGGGAACAACACAATCAACCGCATGACCGAGGTGGGCATCACAGGAGCGGAGATGATCGCCATCAACACGGACGCGCAGGACCTCCTCTACACGAGCGCGGACAAGAAGATCCTCATCGGCAAGGACCTGACGAAAGGGCTGGGCGCCGGCTCGATTCCCAAGGTGGGCGAGGACGCGGCGAGGGAGAGCGAGCACGAGATGAAGAACGCCATCCAGGGCAGCGACATGGTCTTCATCACCTGCGGGCTGGGCGGCGGCACCGGCACGGGTGCGGCGCCGATCGTCGGTGAGATCGCGAAGAAGATGGGCGTCCTGGTCGTCGGCGTCGTCACGATGCCGTTCGAGATGGAGGGCAACCGTCGCTATGAGAACGCGGTGCACGGCCTCGAACGCCTCGAGAGCCAGGTCGACACGCTCATCGTCATCCCGAACGACAAGCTGCTCGAGCTCGCGCCCGAGCTGCCGTTGCACACCGCCTTCAAGGTGGCCGACGAGATCCTCACGAACGCGGTGAAGGGCATCGCCGAGA
>CAZSAS010000190.1:0-2228 GCA_964604855.1 uncultured Methanosarcinales archaeon | reverse complement strand
ATCTTCGCCGACGAGCTTATCGACGTCGCGGAGGAGCGCCACCGCCACCTCCACCACAAGCACCGCCTCAAGCTCCGGATCATCATCATGATCGCTGTCTTCGCCTTCATCCTCATCCTCTACGACTTCCTCCTCGTCCGCATCGGCGTTCAGATACCGCTGCTCTAAGTGGGGGCCTCTCGAGAAAGACGTCACTCAAGACATTACTCCCTGAAGACCAGATCGTCCACGATGCCGTCGCTGTCCAGATCGCGGCCCTCGACGACGCGTGCCAGGATGCGCGGCTTCTTCGCGTTGCCCGCGATGAGCTCGTCGAAGTGCATGAGGAAGGCGAGGATGGCTGCCTTCGTCCCTGCCTGGCGCCTGCCGGCGATGAACAGGACGCTCTTGCCGGGAGCGCGCGGATTCCTGTCTTTCACGACGATGCCGATCTGGTCGCTCTCGTACCGGTGGCCGGACAGGAGGCTCCTGATGGTCTTCCCGTCCTGCATGAAGCGGATCGGCAAGCCGCCCGTGACGCTCGCGGCGACCGTGTTCACGATGGGTCCGCCGACGACGATAAGGTTCGTCTTCCAGTCTTCCTTCGTGAACTCCGTGTCCAGCTTGACGACGGGGCGGGGCCTGCCGGCGAGGAAGCTGCCGAGGAAGAGGGCGAGGTCGATGGCGTAGCTCCCGTCCCGCGCGCGCACCATCTTCGGCCCGTGGGGGTCGGGCGACCCGACGACGATGAGGAAGTCCTGCCTGCCGTCCGTGATGAACGGCTCGAGGAAGGATTTCTGCTTCGGCGAGACCGGGGCGAGCTGCGCTCCCGGCTGCGGCTGCTCGAGCAGGACGGCGAAGCCCGGAGCGGCGAGCCTGTAGTATTTGGCGCTCGCGCCTGAGATCTCTTCCCGGCGCTCCACCGCGATGAGCCCGGCCCGCTCCAGCCGGCGTATGTGGTAGTAGATTTTCTGCTCGTGCACGCCGAGCCGTTTCGCGAGCTCTTGGCTGTACAGATGTTCTTGCGAGAGCAGGGCGAGGATGCGCTGCGCCATGCCGCTGCCGGCCGTCTTGAGCTGCGCGAAGCTCTTGCGTGCGCAGGGCAGGCTGGTCAGCCCTCCCTCTCCTTCCTCGACGAAACGGCCCATACTATTATAACTTTTCTTTTACTAGTATTAAAATATTTTTAATAATGCTTATAAAGGTCCGCACTTCCTGTCCCTTCATGACGGCCAAGAAGACAGGCAGGGACGGTCCGGACGGCACCAGCGCTCCCCGGCGGCTGTTCGGCACGGACGGCATCAGGGGCGAAGCGAACCGCTATCCCATGACCCCTGAAGTCGCGCTCCAGCTCGGCAAGGCCGTGGCGCGCCATTTCCGCAACGGCGGACAGCCAAAGATAGTCGTGGGCAAGGACACGCGGCTGAGCGGCTACCTCTTCGAGAACGCGATCACCGCAGGCCTCGTCGCGGCAGGAGCGAAAGCCTTCCTCGTCGGCCCGCTGCCGACGCCGGCAGTGGCGCACATCACGCGCAGCTTCGCCGCCGATGCAGGCATCATGCTCACCGCCAGCCACAATCCTGCCAGCCACAACGGCATCAAGCTCTTCGACAGCAGAGGCCACAAGCTCGCTGACGAGGAAGAGGCGGAGATAGAGGCCATGATACTCGAGAGCCTGGAACGGAAAGGGAACGACGTCCGCGACGGGGACGAGATCGGCAAGGCCAGGCGCATCGACGACGCCCGCGGCCGTTACATAGAATACGCCAAGGCGACGGTCAAGAGCATGCCGCTTGACGGCCTGAAGGTCGTGCTGGACTGCGCGAACGGCGCGGCCTACAGCACCGCCCCGGTCATCCTCGAGGAACTCGACGCCGACGTCATCGTGCTCAACCACGACCCCGACGGGATGAACATCAACGACGGCTGCGGCGCCCTCCACCCGGAGATCATCGCGGAACGCGTGAAGAAGGAACAGGCAGACTTGGGCGTCGCGCTCGACGGCGACGCCGACCGGGTCATCATGGTGGATGAGCACGGCGCAGAGGTCGACGGCGACCACCTCCTCGCCATCGTCGCACTCGACATGAAGCGGGAAGGCCTGCTCAAGCGGGACACGGTCGTCGGCACGGACTACACGAACAGGGGCTTCGACGAGGCGATGGCGAAGGCCGGCATCACGGTCGTCCGCGTGGAGAACGGGGACCGCTACGTCCTCGAGAAGCTCCATCAGGAAGGCTACGCGCTCG
>CAZSAS010000189.1:0-2238 GCA_964604855.1 uncultured Methanosarcinales archaeon | reverse complement strand
ACATCGACAAGAGAAAAGCAGAACTCGAAGCGAAAAAGGAGAAGGTCGAAGCGCTCCTTCCACAGCTTCGACGCCAAGGAGGGGAAGACGACCACCCAGATATGGGTGAACCGCTCGGGCGGCTTCTGCACCTTCAAGGTGCGCGAATGCTCGAAAGGCCTGAACGAGGGCGAGCAGCGCGTGCTGCAGCAGCTCCTCCAGCACGCCATCGTCCTGATGAGCCTCAGCCTCTGATTCAAAACAACTGTTTGATTTACAAAGAGCATCCCTAAATAATGTTTTTCTCCTACCGAACCAAAACGTGATAGGTGATAGCATGTTTTGGGATGGATTCAGAGAGAAATATCGCGAGACGGGCCTGCTGCTCTTCCGCATCGTGTTCGGCCTCCTCTTCCTGCTGCACGGGCTAGCGAAGTTCGGCGTCCTCTCCGGGATGTCCTTCGGCTCGCTGCCCGGCCTGATGCAGGCGGCGGGCGTCATCGAGGTGGTCACGGGCGTGCTCATCCTGCTCGGCCTGTTCACGACCTGGGCGAGCCTCATCGCGAGCGGCGAGATGGCCGTCACCTACTGGATGCAGCACGCGTTCAGCAAGGGCGCCTTCTGGAACCCGCTGAGCAACGGCGGCGAGCTCGCCGCGCTCTACTGCTTCGCTTTCCTCCTGCTCTGGTTCATGGGCGGCGGGAAGTACGCGCTGGACGCGAAGCTGCAGAAATAAACAAGTACCAATTCAAAAAACCTTTTTCTCAATCCTTTCCCGTTCTTATCCCTTTCTTCGTCCTTTCCGACCGCTTCGCCCGCACGCTGCGTTTCGAGAAGAGGCGGCCGGTCCAGCTCATCGCGTTCTGCACCCGCTGCTTGGCATCGAGGAACTTGAACAGGTAGACGGTGCGCCAGAGCCACCACATGAGGAAACCCTTGAGGAAGACGGTGCCGAACGGCGTCTCGATCTCTCCTGCCGCGTTCTTCTGCCCGAGCGAGACGAGGAACCCTTTGCTCTTGTAGAGGAAGGGCTCGGTCCTGTCGCCCCGGATGCGGCGCACGATGTTCTGCGCCGCCATCGTGCCTTCCTGCACCGCCACCTGGGCCAAGGCGGGCACGGGGTCGAGCATGCACCGCTCGTCGTAGCACGCCGCGTCGCCGATGGCGAAGGCGTCCTCGTGGCCGATGAGCGACAGGTCGGGGTTGACCTGATAGAACTTGCTCTCCACGCAGCCAGGTATGGTCCGCGGCGTGATGCCCGCCACCCAGATGGTGAGGCCGACAGGCTCCTTCTGCTGCTCGCCGAGCAGTTCATAGGTGAGAAAGCCCGGGTGGACGTGCTCGACCTTCGCTCCGCACAGGACCGTGATGCCGAGGCGTTCGAGCGCGCGTCGCGCCGCCGCCTGCATGCGCGGTGAGGCGTGCGGGAGCAGGACCGGGGCGCCTTGGAACAGGACGACCTGCACCGCATCCTTCCCCACCTTGCGGTAGAGCGTCCGGAGCCGGTGGCGGAAGAACTGGGCGATCTCCGCGGCGAGCTCGACCCCGGTCGGGCCGCCGCCCACGACCGCGACGGTGAGGAAGCGCCGCTGCTTGGCAGGGTCGCGCGTCTGGGCCGCGTCGAGCAGGGCCTGCTCGAGCCTGAAGCGGATGTTCTCCGCGTCCTTCTCGTCCTTCAGGGTGAGAGTATGCCTGCTCAGTCCCTTGTTGCCGTAGTAGTTCGTCGTGCTGCCCGTGGCGAGGAGGAGGTAGTCGTACGGATACTGCTTGCCGCCGGCCGTGACGAGCCGCTTGCCTGGGTTCACGGCGCTGACCGCGGCATGGACGTGCCTGATCCAGGGCTTGCCGTCGTAGAGCGCGGTGAAAGGCACCCTGACATGGTCAGTGTCCAGTCCCGCGGTCGCGACCTCGTGGAGCAGGGGCGTGAAGACGAAACCGCTCCGGGGCTCGAAAAGGAGCACCTCGAGATCGAGGCTGAGACTCTGGCGCAGCCGATCGAGCTCCTTGATGGCATAGGTGCCGCCGAAGCCGCCCCCGACGACCGCGATGGTGAGGGCCATGGTTATCGCCTCTCCCGGACTCGTTTATAAAATTGCTCTTCAACGGAGGGTGGATAGGAAGAATATATTTATAAAGCTCGAGTCCCGGGCCAAGAAGCATGGGAGACCAAGCGCACAAGGGCCCGGTAGGCACCATCATCCTCAGCCTCATCATCCTCAGCCTCATCATCCTCATCGGGACCGGCCAGCTCGACCGGTG
>CAZSAS010000188.1:0-2238 GCA_964604855.1 uncultured Methanosarcinales archaeon | reverse complement strand
TAGGGAAAAACAGAATTCAAGGGGAACAATCCAGAGAAACCTAGGGATGATAGGCGCCGAAAGCAAGCTGATCCGTCGCGAAATTGTTCAGGTAGACGATGCCGACGCGCGTCTCGATCTCCTCGGAATCAGTATAGATATTCTTCGCCGCGTGCAAGCGTTCGTGGGAGAGCGTCACCCCCCATTCAAGGCCTTGATACTGGGAAGCGGTGCTCATCCAGATCTCGTGCGCACCGGGGAAGTACGCGCCCTTGACGTTCGCCCCGATTGTCGTCGGCGGCACCATGAAAACGGGCGGCTGCTGCAGCTCCTGGAACTTCCATTCCGGATAGAGCGTCGTGGTGACGTAGCGCGTGTCGAGCTCAGGCCTGACCGGCGTGTACTCGATGACGTACTTGGTGCCAGGAGCGGTGCTCGTGGCAGTCCGACTGTTCCCGGCTCCGTCCTGGACATGCATCGTGCTCGTGCTGACCCCGACCGAGGAAGCCGGGAGCGCGGAATCGAGGCTCGGCCTGGAAAGGATGGCCTTGAGGGCGCTGATCTGCTCAGGTGTCGGCACGGCGTGCGGCATGAGGTCCGAGAGGAGAAGAGGGGTTAAAAACCTTGGCTTTGAGCTGCCGCGGGCTCTTGCTCGCCTCGTGGCGAGCCTTTCCCGAGCCCTCGCGTAGCCTCATGACGCCTTCGGCATCATGCTCGGGCTCAGCCAGGATCCCAAGGCGGCAGTGGCGTCGGAGAAACTTGAGGCGGCGGAACAGGAGGAGAAGCGGCCTTATCCGAGTTCCGTGAAGAAGTAGTAGGTCGTGGTGCTGGTGTCGCCGTGCTTGCCGTGCTCGCCGACGAGGAGCTGGAAGTCCCACGTCCGGCCGTTGTAGCCTTGCGTCCCGCGGTCGATGATTGTGGTGTAGACCGTCTTGTCGTCCGCGTCAGCAAGCAGGATCTGGTCCCAGTTGCCGTTCACCTTCGAACCGGCGGTGAAGACGTTCGTGCTCGGGCAGGCGCTCATGGTGCGCAGGCCGACGAGGAAAGGGGCATGATCCGTCTCGTTGAAGGTGTTCGAGACGCTGTCGCCGTCACCGGCGCTCTGGTTGAGGTAGGCCTCTTCCTGCGCGATCTGCGTGCTGTTCGAGCAGTTGATCGTGCCCCAGTCGATGACCGCGTCGCGCGAGGCGAACACCTCGCCGTTGATGCTCGTGCCGTTCCCCCATTCGTAGAAGCTGTCGTTGTTCGCGTCGGCCAGGATGATGTTCCCGCTGATGTTCCCGTAGAAGCCCTGCCAGCTCGTCGTGATGGAGATGCCAAGGATGTCGATCCGGGTGACGTTGCCGGCGACGGCGCTCACGTTCGTGTTGTCCGACGTCGTGAGGTTGCGGCGCGAGCTCCCGCCGGGCGTGAGGCCAGTGGCGGGCACGGGGACAGCGAGGGCCGTAGGGAGATAGGCCAAGAGGAGCAGGGCCAGGATGCCCACTGCCAGGGACAGCCGTCCCGTCCTGCCAGTCGCCGCCGTTGTCATCGTGCCGTTGTCGCTGTCGTCGATCGCTGTCGACTGTCGTCGTGTGTCGTCGAAAACTGTTTCGCCGTTGGAGGGAGAAGGTTACGTGCCGTAAAGCACGTGTCCGGTCTCCTTGCCGATCCTGAACGTGAGCGTGACCCTCTTGCCCTCGAGGTCTTCGAGCACCAGGGGTTGGGCGTCTTCGGTCGTCAATCCTTCTCCGCTCATGCCGAGCTCGATCGACGCCTCACCGACTTTCAGGACCCCTAAGGAGGTCATCCTGGGCAGCAAGTGCTCGACGCGCCAGAAGGCCTTCTCGAGGAGGTAGCGCACGTTCTCGTCGTCGTAGAACCAGATGCGCATCACAGCCTTGTTCCGCGCATCCAGCTTGAGGAGCCGCTTGTCGGTGAACTCGTTCGTGGCGGCGATGAGGTAGCCCTGGTCGCCCGCGATGCGGTAGAGGATGCGCGGCTGCCCCTTGTCCCGGTTCGAGACGCGTTCGCTCTTGACGAGGCCGGCCATCTCCAGCAGGCGAAGCTGCTGCGAGATGTTCGCGAGGCTCGTTGAGCTCCGTTCCGCCAGCTGGAGCGGGCTCAAGGGTTGTTGGGCGAGGTGCTGCAGTATCTCCCATTTGCTTGCCGTAAAGAGGCTTTCCAGTTCCATCCATGACCACCTTTGTCGCAACTCGTGCAGGTCCCCCGACTGGGAGGGATTTTTCCACACTGGTACACTTTTAGGCACACTCATAT
>CAZSAS010000187.1:0-2274 GCA_964604855.1 uncultured Methanosarcinales archaeon | reverse complement strand
AGGCCGGAACGAGTGGCGAGCAGTGCAGCCGCGGCCGGATACGCGCAGAAAGACGGGAAGCCGCGGCAAGCCACGACGGTCAGCAACGCAAGGTCAAGGTTCTGGATCTCCTCATCCTGTCGCGCCTCGCGGGCGCGGTTCGAGGAAGCCAAGCCGACATTCCGGGTCGCGAAGGCGTTGATTCCGATACATTAAAATACTCTCTCTTCGAGAAGCGTCCTGGGTGATACGGATGGGCATATTCAAATGGATGGAGAAGCGGGCGAAGACGATGCGCTGGTGGGATTTTAGCGTCCTCAAGCTGTCGGTGTTTGCGTTCGGCCTCTGGCTGGCGATCGTGTGGCCGCCCATACTCTCCCTGCCGGCCTGGATATATTTCGTCGTGTTCATCGTCGGCTGGGTCTACCTCGTCTGGAAGCTGTTCCTGTAGGCGCTCGCGTTTCCCGCAACCCTTTTAAACATCGTTCTCTCGATAATCGCCATGCGTCTCGTCTTCCCGGTGCTGCTCTCAGCGCTGCTCCTCCTCGTTCTTCTCGCCGCCTGTTCACCCCCACCGCTCCCGCCTGAAGACGCGCTCACCTTGCAGAACACGTCCCGTCTCGAGCCGCTCGTCGACCAGCCGTTCGTGTATCGGAACGCGAGCTTCACGAACGCCACTAAAGCGACGTGCAAAGGAACCGACTGCGCAGAGCAGACGGACTACCGTGAGCGCGCAGCGAGACTCGTCTATGTGCATGACGTTATCATCCAAGACGCGCTCAAAGGCATGATCGACGCGAGCGAGCGCATCAGCGAAGGATTGACGCGTTACAAGCAGGCGAAAACCCAGGCCTTGCGGCTCCAGGTCGAGCAGGGATTCACCGACATGCGACGCCAGTGCCGCATCCTCGACCAGGCGCTCGACGAGCTCGCGAACGCGACGGAGCGGGAGCCTTATTGGGAATATGCAGGCCTCGACATCAACCCGCTCCAGGAGCGGAAGGCAATCATCGCTGACTCCATCGAAGAACCCTGCGCGCAGACGGAGAAAGCCATGCATGACATAGAAGTCTGGAAGAGCACCGGCCAGTCGGGGTTGCCAAGCTATCTCTACACGTAAATCCACACATGGAAAGCCTTTTCCGCCCTGGCAAAGAAAGGGGTTTTAGCTGCAGAACTTCGCGTCCGCGACGCCGGTGATGCAGCGCTCCTTCGTCCTCTCGGTGGTGATCGAGGCGCAGATGGAGAGGTCGCGGGCGGCGATGCCGACGCCTTCGCGGCAGGAGTCCGCGTCCTCCTCCTTCGTGATCCGGTCGCAGACCGTGACGTCCTTCAGCTTCTCCGCCACGCCGCTGAAGCAGCGGTCGTGCAGTTCGGAATCCGCCGCCAGGCAGAGCTCAGGGTCGCCGGCCGCGATCGCCTTGTTCACCTACGGGTCGACCATCCAGACGTCGAGGCAACCGGCGAGGAGGAATGAGACAAGGATCAACACCAACAGGAAACGCTTCATCGTCCACTACCCCTTGCGTGTGAAGAAAACAAAAAGGATTTATAAGTGCTTCTGTCCGTGGAGTCCTGATGAGCGACTAGGCGTACTTCGTCCCCATCTCTTCGCGGAGGAGGCGGGCGTAGCCCTTCGCCTCGATGTCCTCCTCCGAGATGACGAGCTCGTGCATGAGCTCGCGGATGCGCTGCTGGGCCGCTTCGGCCTCCTCCTCCGGGACGAGGAGCTCGATCTCGAGGAAGCTACCCAGCACCTCGATGTCATCGAGGAACAGCCCGAACTCCTTCAGCCGGCCTTTCGTGCGCCGCTTGACGAGCGTGAAGAGCTCGACCAGGCCCATCTTCTTGAGGATGAGCTTGAGCTCGTCGCCGTCGCTCACCGACACCTCGTGCTCGTCCCAGATGCCGGCCGTGCTCGTGAGGAGCTTCACGTTCAGCTTCGCCTTCTTCCCCTCTTTGCGGACGCGGATGAGCGGGTCGCCCCGACGCGCCACCTCCTCCTTGCCCCGCGGGACGTAGTACGTGTCGTCCTGCTCCTCGGCCTGCTTGTTGAACTTCGCGCCTTTCTTGACGAGACGCTTCTTGACATCTTCGAGATTATCAACCCTGGCGCGGAGCTCGACTTCCATGCGAACTTCTCAAGAACACTGATATAAAAAAGTAATGCGTCTATTCGAACGTCAATTGAACATCCCGTTCGAGAAGGCCTGAAAGATTACGTTGGAGCAAAGCGGTGGCCTCATACCGGGCGGCATCCTCATTGGTGCTGCGAAGAGGCACTGTCTGGTCATC
>CAZSAS010000186.1:0-2304 GCA_964604855.1 uncultured Methanosarcinales archaeon | reverse complement strand
ATGGCGTCGTCCAAATCCGCGATGATGATGGTGCGGGAAGCGAAGTAGCTCGGCAAGCAATTGCCCACAGGCATGGCAATCGACAAGGATGGCGCGTCCACCACTGATCCTGACGCGGCGATGGAGGGGGCGCCCTCCTCCCGTTCGGCGGCTACAAGGGCAGCGCACTCGCCTTGGCCGTCGAGCTGCTCTCACGGACGATGTTTGGCATTTCTGAAGAGAAGAAACGCGGCTTCTTCTTCATCGTGTTCGACCCTTCCGTATTCGGCAATGAGGTCTTCGCTGAAGAAGTCACTCAGCTCGTGCGCAAGATGCAGGGGCTACGGAAGGCTCCCGGCGTCGACGAGATTGTGGTGCCGGGTGAGCGCGGCGAGCGGCTGAAGAAGGAGCGTCTCAAGGAAGGATGGCTCGATCTCCACGAGCAGGTCGTCGACGAGCTGCGCTCGCTGTAATGGCATCTTTCCGAAAGGATTATATATCACGGTATGAGTCCTGTGCCTCATGCACGCAGCCAATGGAACGGTCAAGTTCTGGTTCTAAGTAGTTGGCAGAGTGCGGGTTAACTTCTCAACGCGATTGCGGCCTCGTTAGCCGTCGTCGTCGGGAACGAACGCCCACTCCGATTCTGTAAAATCTTTCGAAAGAACAAAAGGTGATACCCATGAGAGATACAGTCAGTAGGATACAGAACCATTATGACAGCAGAGGATACGTCCTCGTTGAACCGCCATTGACGCGCGAGACCTTGAAATCGCCAGACATCCAAATCGCGCTCGAAGGGCTGCAGCCGCTGCTGGCGCCGATGGCGAAGGCGCAGCGAGAGCTAGTGATAATCGAAGCGCAAGCACGGCTCAAAGCGAAAGCGTCGGAAGGGTATGAGCACGAACGTGCACGTCTGCAAGGCTTGCTCTACGACTTGACGGCGAAGGTTGCCGGATTGCCGAGACGACAGACGGAGTTGGCCATCCTCGACGTGCAGCACGGAATGCTCGAGCTGCCGCGCATCCTCCGAAGCATGCGTCTGCACGGTCGCGACCTCGACTCGGTCGTGTACGGATTGATGCGTCTCGACAGCGTCGAGAAGGCCGCGACAAGGGACACGGGAGTCGCGTACGAGCATGGCGTGCGGCTGCATGACGCTCTCGGGATACGCCCGGTAGGCGCGCTCGAGCCAAGTGGCATCGATGCGAACGCGCTCCACGGCGTGGCCAGGAGCGGACGCTACGTGCTGCGCGTGCTCGGAGGCGGGTGAGATGCATCAACTGAGGCGGCCGAAACAAGATCCGCGACTGCGTGCGTGCCTCGGCACTGCGCTCCTCGTCGCGACAGAGCTCGTGCCCCGGCTCATCAGCGAGCGGCTCCGCATCCAGCCGGAAGGGCTCGCAACGATGGTGCGTGGCAGCCTCGGCGACGGCACGAACCGCATATTGCGGGACCGCGAGGTCCTCCTGTCCGTCGAGCTCGCCGCCAGCCTCTCAGGCAATGTCTACTGCGACTTTTTCAACCGCTACCGGCACGACCCCGATGCTCGTGACGAGGCGGAAAGGCTGGTAAGAGACATGGTCGACGAGCGCTATCTGCCCGAGGAGGCACGCGCCGTGCTCGGGAGCAACTACTCCGTAGGCCACTAGAACCTTTTTCTCTCTTTTTTCCCTTTCCCCTAATGCTCCCCTTCAACCGCCTTCTGCGGCGCTTCCACCACGTCGTAGAGGATGATGGCGGTGATGATGAGGCAGATGTACAGGTTGAGCTCGGGGTTGACGTAGCTGATGAGGAAGCTGTTCAGCGTTGCCGCGATGAGGTGGAACGCGGCGAGGAGCCTCTTGTCCCGACGGAACCGGTCGATGCTCGCCGCGACGAAGATGACGGTGACGATCCAGAGGGTGTTCAGGGGGATGTAGTAGGGTGCCAGGCCGTACCAGACCCAGAGGAAGAGCATGAACACGAGGCGGCTCATCACGCCGGTGGAGTAATCCTTGCACCACGGACCGACTTTCTCATGCATCCCTTGCCGGAAACGGCGTGAATGTTAATAAACCTTTTCCCCCTACGATGCTGACGCACGGGTCACTCGCCCGTCACCTTTATAATAGGCCTTGGCTTCCCCCTGCGGGATGGCTGAGCGCTCCCTCTGGACCGAGAAATACCGTCCGAGCACCTTCGCTGCGGTGAAGGGCCAGGCGGGCATCGTGCCGAAGGTGAAGGCTTTCGTCACGCAGGGCAACATGCCGCACCTGCTCTTCGCCGGCCCGGCCGGCGTGGGCAAGACCACGCTCGCGCTCGTGATCGCGCGCCAGCTCTACA
>CAZSAS010000185.1:0-2319 GCA_964604855.1 uncultured Methanosarcinales archaeon | reverse complement strand
AAGCAAGGCGTCGTCGAGTACCTCGACTCGGCCGAGGAGGAGAACGCCCTCGTCGCGCTCGAGCCAGGCGACCTCACGGACGAGCACACGCATCTCGAGGTGAGCAGCGTCGACATCGTCGGCATCACGACCGGCCTCGTGCCGTTCGCGCACCACAACCAAGGAGCGCGGCTCATGCAGGGAAGCAAGAACCAGAAGCAGGCCATCGGCTTCTACGCCGCGAACTTCTATACGCGCCTGGACATGGACGTCAACCTGCTCCATTATCCGCAGCAGCCCCTCGTCCGCACCCTCATTAATGATGTGGTGAGGACCGAGGAGCACCCCTTCGGGCAGAACGTCGTCGTGGCAGTCATGGCGTACAAGGGCTACAACATGGAGGATGCCATCATCATGAACAAGGCGAGCGTCGAGCGCGGGCTCGGGCGCGCCACCTACTACCGGCCCGTCAATGCCGAGGAGCTGCGCTACAGCGGCGGTCTCGTCGACGAGATCGGTATCCCGGACAAGGACACGAAAGGGTACAGGACCGAACACGAGTACCGCCTCCTCGAGGAGGACGGCCTCATCTATCCCGAGGCGAAGGTCAACGAAGGCGACGTCATCATCGGCAAGACCTCGCCCCCGCGCTTCCTCAGCGCGATGGACGAGTACAACCTGGCGACGAACTACCGCCGCGAGAGCAGCATGAGCCTCAAGCACGGCGAGGAGGGCGTGATCGACTTCGTCCTCGTCACCGAGAACGAGGAGGGCAACAAGCTCGTGCAGGTCCGTCTCAGGGACGAGCGCATCCCGATGATAGGGGACAAGTTCACCTCCCGTCACGGGCAGAAGGGCGTCATCAGCCTCATCGTCCCCGAGAACGACATGCCCTTCGCCGCTTCCGGCATCAAGCCGGACATCATCTTCAACCCGCACGGCCTGCCGAGCCGCATGACCATCAGCCACATGATCGAGCTCATCGGCGGCAAGACAGGGGCGTTGAGCGGCCGCACGATCGACGCGACCATCTTCAACAGCGAGAGCGAGAAGGACCTCCGCAAGGAGCTCCTCAGCCATGGCTTCAAGGAGAACGGCATCGAGCAGATGTACAACGGCGAGACGGGCGAGGCGCTCATGATGCGCATCTTCATCGGCAACCAGTATTACCTCAGGCTGAAACACATGGTGAAGAACAAGGTCCACAGCCGCGCCCGCGGGCCCATCCAGCTCCTCACGCGGCAGCCGACGGAAGGCAAGGCGAAAGAGGGCGGCCTGCGCCTGGGAGAGATGGAGAAGGACACCTTCGTCGCGCACGGCGCCAGCCTCCTGCTCAAGGAGCGGTTCGATTCCGACAGCGTCATCGTGCCGGTCTGCACCAAGAGCGGCCTCGTCGGCTTCTACGACGCGCGCAAGGACAACAAGCCGATCAGCTCCCTCTATGGGGAGGACAGCGAGATGCTCAACGTCGAGATGAGCTATGCGTTCAAGCTCCTGCTTGACGAGCTCATCAGCTTGGGGATCTATCCGAAGATGGAAGTGAAGAGCAAGTTCTGAGGCTGAAAAATGGAAACGAGCGATATCCCGGTGCACAGCTACATCAGCAAGATATACTTCAGCTTCATCAGCCCGAAGATGGTGAAGGACCTGGCGAAGGCGAAGATCGTGACGCCTGAGCTCTACGACAAGGAAGGCTATCCCGTCGACGGCGGGCTCATGGACATCCGTCTCGGCGTCATCGACCCGGGCCTGCGCTGCAAGACCGACGGCCAGCGCATCAAGCACAGCCTCGGCCACTTCGGCTACATCGAGCTCGCGCGGCCCGTCGTGCACATCATGTTCGTCAGGCTCGTGCTCGACCTCCTCCGCTGCACGTGCAGCAGCTGCGGCCGCATCCTCATCGCGAAGCAGCAGATCAAGCGCTACAGCGAAGAGCTTGAGCAGATCGACAACACGCTCGGCGAGATCGAACGCCGCGCCCGCATCGCGGAGATTGTGGCCGAGAACCGCACGGTGAGCAAGTGCCCGCACTGCAACGAGAAACAGAAGAAGATCACCATCGAGAAGCCGACGAGCTACTTCGAGGACGAGAAGCGGCTCAGCCCCATCGAGATCCGCACGAGGCTCGAACGGATTCCGGACGAGGACCTGCCCCTGTTCGGCCTCGCTGCCCACGCGATGCGGCCGGAGTGGACCATCCTGACCGTGCTCGCCATCCCGCCGGTGACGATGCGACCGAGCATCACGCTCGAGTCGGGCGAGCGCTCTGAGGACGACCTCACGCACAAGCTCGGCGACATAGTCAGGATAAACCAGCGCCTGATCGAGAACATCAATGCG
>CAZSAS010000184.1:0-2321 GCA_964604855.1 uncultured Methanosarcinales archaeon | reverse complement strand
AAGGCGCCCTCGGGCTCTTCGACGGCGCCAAGGCGGGCCTGCTCCACGTGCGGTACGCGCCCCAGACCCAGACAGGGGTGCTCCGGGTGCGCCACGACTGCGTGGACAAGGTCAAGTCGGCGCTCCTGCTCCTCCAGCGCGTGCGCGAGCAGCAGGTGGTGCCGCGCGTCCGCGGCGTGAGCGGCATCCTCCGCAAGACGGAGCGGTTCATGCCAGCGCAGCGGACGGCGATCAGGATCCAGTGAGGTGAATCGAAAATGCAGCCGATGCAGCATCAGATGATGGGATACGACCGGGCGATCACCATGTTCAGCCCGGACGGCCGGCTCCTCCAGGTGGAGTACGCGAAGAAGACCGTCCGGCTCGGCAACACGGCGATCGGCATGGTCTGCAAGGACGGCGTCATCCTCGTCACGGACAAGCGCCTCGTGGACAAGCTCGTCGTGCCGGAAGCGATCGAGAAGATCTGGCAGGTGGACGAGCACATCATGGCCACTGGCGCCGGCATCCTCAGCGACGCGCGCATACTCGTGGAGCGGGCGCAGGAGAAGGCGACGGGCTACCGGATCACGTACGACAGCCCGATCGACATCCTGAGCGTGGTGAAGGACCTGTGCAACCTGAAGCAGTACTGCACCCAGAGCGGCGGCCTGCGCCCTTTCGGCGTCAGCCTGCTCATCGCGGGCAAGGACGAGACCGGCCTCAAGCTCTTCCAGACCGACCCGACAGGACTGTTCTACCAGTACAAGGCGACCGTCATCGGCGAGGGCGAGACCGAGATCGAGGAGATGCTCCACAAGCAGTACAAGGAGAGCATGAGCGTGGAGGACTGCCTCAAGCTCTGCATCGCCGCATTGAAGAAGGCCATCGACGACAAGGATTTCACGACGGAGCGCATCGACGCCGCCGTCGTCAGGAAGGACACCGGCGTGATGGAGAAGCTCACGAACGAGCACATCACCAAGCTGCTCAAGAAATGAGCGGAACGCGAAAGCAGGAACGAGAAGAAAATGGATGAAGAGGTGCGAGGATGAGAGGCGGCCCGACCTTCGACCAGGAACGCGTCAGCTTCAATCTCGCCCGGCTCCGCAAGGGCGGCGAGGTCTTCGAAGTCGTGGTGGACCCTGACGCGGCCATCGCGCTCAAGGAGACAGGCATGGGCGACGTCGACGACGTCGTCAAGGCGCAGAAGGTCTTCGCGGACGCGAAGAAGGGCCTCCTGGCAGGCGAGGCCGAGCTGGAGGCGGTCTTCGGCACCGTCGAGTTCGAGCCGGTCGCGAAGCGCATCCTGGACGAGGGCGAGATCCAGCTCACGGCCGAGCACCGGGACAAGGTGCGCGCCGCGAAGCTGCGGCAGCTCGTCGTGATGATCCATCGGAACGCGATCGACCCCAAGACGGGGAACCCGCACCCGGAGAAGCGCATCGAGCTCGCCATGGACGAGGCGAAGGTGAAGGTGGACGAGTTCCGCACGGTGGAGCAGCAGCTCCAGGACGTGGTGAAGAGGCTCCAGCCGATCCTGCCGCTCCGTTTCGAGCAGGCGCGGCTCGTCGTGCGCATCCCGAGCCAATACGCAGGGAAGATGTACGGCGAGGTCTCGAGGCTCGCCAAGATCCTGAAGGATTCGTGGCTGAACGACGGCTCGTGGGAAGCCGAGGTGGAGCTGCCCGCCGGGATGAAAGGCGAGCTCGCCGACACGGTGAACAACGCCACGCACGGCGGCGCCACGATCGACGAGAAGAGAGAGCGCTAGCACATTCAAAGAAGCGATCGGGAACGGCGAACGGCCGGAAGAACAATCAGCACAAGGTGAAGACATGACAGAAGCGAAAGACAAGAGCACGCTCCACGTCAAGGACCACGACGTCGTGGTCCCTGGAGAAGTGCTCGCTGAAGGAATGGAATACCTGCCCAGCCAGGGCACGTACCGGAAAGAGGACAAGATATACGCCAACCAGACGGGGCTTCTCATCCTCGAGGGCAAGGTCCTGAAGACCATCCCGCTGGCGAGCGTCTACATGCCGAAGAAGTACGACGTCATCATCGGCAAGGTCATCGACATCCTCATGACCGGCTGGCGCCTCAACACCAACAGCCCGTACAGCGCCGTCCTGCCGCTGAAGGATGCGACCTTCGACTACATCAAGAAGGGCACGGACCTGACCACATACTTCGACCTGGACGAGTACGTCGTGTGCAAGATCTTCCAGGTGACGAGCCAGAATCTGGTGGACGTGAGCATGAAGGGGCCGGGCCTGCGCAAGCTGCAGGGCGGCCGCATCATCAAGGTGAACGCGGCTAAGGTACCGCGGCTCATCGGC
>CAZSAS010000183.1:0-2321 GCA_964604855.1 uncultured Methanosarcinales archaeon | reverse complement strand
GTTGTCCCAGAAGTCGGTCATGATGTACACTTGGATGTTGAGCTTGTTCTTGATCCCGGTCATGTTCCCGGCGTCGATGCCCATCCCGATGATGATGGCGCGGAGCTTGTCTTTCAGCTCGGCGCGGGTCATCTTCTTCACGTCCGTGTCGTCGATGACGATGAACACGTCGATGTCCGACTCGTGGGTGGCGCGTCCCTGGACGAGGCTGCCGGCCAGGACGTAGGAGACGATGTACTTCTCGAACTTCTTCAGCACCATCGTCTTGTGGATCTCCGCGATCTTGATGGCCGCGAGCATGCCGCCGTCGTACACGGGCGCGCTCATCGCGATCATGTTGAGGATGTCGTACTTGGCGTCGTAGCACGCCTGCCAGAGCTCGCTCAACAGGAGGACTTCGGGGTTCAGCTTCTTGTCCACCTCGGTGGCCTGCTGCAGCACCAGCGTCTGGAGGCGCTGCTGGAGCTCGACCTTGCTCATCTTGTTGCTCTCGGAATCGTCCATGAGGACGAGCACGTTGATCCGGTCCTTGTCCTGCTCCTCCGGGCTGGGCGGCAGGAGCGAGATGCCCATGGTGTAGTCCTCGAACTTGGCGCGCACCTTCTTGGAGAACTTGTCGAGCGTGCCCTTCATCTTGTCGAGGCGCTGCTGCGCCTCTTCGCTGAGCTTGTCGGCTGCCGGGAGCTGCCCCTCGACGCCTGCAGGCACGTTGGTCGAATCCTTCTTCCCCGTCTTCTTGGCCACGATATCACCGCGAGAGCTTTATAAGCCCCCGGACCCGTTCCACCTATTTAAAGCTTCTGACGACGCGGCCGGAAGAACAGCAGCCGGCGGGTTCCCCCGCCCCTTCATCCCGCCCGACGTTTCCGCCGACACCCCAGGAGCGCTCCGGGCGCCGCATCGCGAGGTTCTCGCTGCGCTCGGGCACCAGGCTCTCGCCATACCGCAAGAGGGGCCGTCAGAACGGCGCACCCCGACGGGGCCGACCCCCGCGCCTCCCTCACTCGCCAAGACGCCATGGCTCGCCGTAAGCCTGGTGCCGACACCTCGCGATGCGGCCGTTCCGGGGAAAGATTTAAATAGCGCGCATCTACTGGAGAAGGGTAATCACGTTCAAAGGTGAGAACATGGCCGTACGGAAAATGAAGCTCGAGGAACGCATCGAGCACTCACTCTCGCAAACCCCGAAAGAGTTCATCCCAAACGAGGAAGGCGCGGAGCCCATCAAGATCAGCGATGACGTCCGTAAGGATTTCCAGCGGGCCAAATGGGAAACCGCACACTACCTCCACGGGATGAACGAGAAGTACAAGGAGCACGAGAACGAGACCGCGACCAAGGAGTACGAGAGCAACCTGGAAGGCCTCGTCGGCTACGCCAACGACCTGGCGGACAAGGTGAAGCATGACGAGTACCTCGCGATGGACGCGCACGACCCCAACGCTGAATCCCGCATCATCCACTACATCAGTCTCGGCATCACTGCGCAAAGCGGGGGGAAGATCAAGGGCGATGAGGCGACGGCCAAAGCCAGGGAGAAATTCCACGAATTCACGCACCCTGAAGGCGGCAAGAAGTCCAGCAGGGAAGTGCTCAAGCTCCTCAAGGAAGGGCTGAAGTACACGCACACGCAGGTGCACCTCCGACGGCCGAACGGCATCTTCGCGAGCTATGAAGGCAACAATGACAAGAAGAAGGAGTTGGCGGCCCTCATCGCCGCACTCAACGAGAACGAGAGCGGACAGATGATGGACATGGTCGAATACAACAGCCTGGTCCCGTCAGCGATCGAGCACGCCTCCAGCCACATCGGTCATTTCGCCACCCAATACATGGGGCTGGACAAGAAGCACAAGCCCGAGCATGAGTACGAGCTCAAGGAGGCGGCCTAGTCCGCATAACATTTTTAAACCTCCTCCTTCTCTGTCGTCTTCGGTGTTGAAGGGGTGAGCGCTGAATCTTTGGCGGAGTATGTCAACAATCTCCTCCGGCAGGGCTATAGCGAGGAGCAGGCGCGCGACCTCCTCCGGCAGAACAACTACCCGGAGAGCATGATCGACGCCGCCTTCGCCGGTCTGGGAACGCCCACGAAGGAACGCGCACCCCGGCAGCGCGCGACGGTGGAAGAGCAGCTCGCGAGCTACATCCGCACCTATCTCGCGCAAGGCTACGACGCGGAAGCACTGAAGCAGAGCCTGCTCCAGCAAGGCTACAAGGCCGCGGACATCGACCGCGCCCTGCGCGCAGCGACCCCGCAGACCGTACGGCACGAGCATCACATCGCGGGCAGCACCATCGTCAAGCTCGCCCTCATCCTCATC
>CAZSAS010000182.1:0-2329 GCA_964604855.1 uncultured Methanosarcinales archaeon | reverse complement strand
TGGAAGCGAAAGGCAAGTCCTGCCTCGTCGTCGACCATGACTTGCTGTTCGTCGACTACCTCAGCGAGAAGCTCATCGTCTTCGACGGCGAGCCGGGCAAGAACGGCGTGGCGAAAGGCCCCTTCTCCATGCAGGAAGGCATGAACAAGTTCCTCAAGGATCTGGGCATCACCTTCCGGCGCGACGACCAGAACAACCGGCCGCGCGCGAACAAGCTCGACTCGGTGAAAGACCGCGAGCAGAAGCACTCAGGAAAGCTGTACTACGCGAGCTGAACAACCATGGAGCACCACATCGCCGCCAGCATCATCTTCTTCACGCGCGACAAGCGCATCATGCTCCAGGAGCGGAAGGACCGGAACCGGTTCGGCGAGGAGTGGGCGTTCTTCGGCGGGCGCGTCGAACAGGGAGAGACGCCGGACGAGGCGATCGTGCGCGAGATGCGGGAAGAGCTCGAGCACGCGCTCGACGGCCACACGTACATCGGCCACATGACGCACCGCCGCATCCCCGGGCTCACGGCGGAGATTCACTACTACATCCAGGAGTTCGACGGCGACACGTCGCGGTTCGCGCTGAACGAAGGGAGCGATATGAAGCTCTTCACCATCGACGAGGCGATGCTGCTGAAGATGATGCCCGGCGACCAGGAAGCGCTGAAGATGCTACGGGAGGTGATCTAGATGGAACACAAGGAAGTCGCGTTGGCGGTCTTCCACACGCCAGAGAGGAAGATCCTGCTCCAGGAACGCGAAGGGATCTCGAAATACGGCGAGGATTGGGCGTTCTTCGGCGGCAAGGTCGAGCAGGGCGAGACGCCCGAGCAAGGCCTGCTCCGCGAGATCAGGGAAGAGCTGGAGCACGAGCTGCACCGCTACGCGTACGGCGGCGTGGTCAAGCGCCAGCATCACGGGATCGACCATGACGTGCACTACTGGCTCGTCCCCTTCGACGGCGACACGTCGCGCTTCAGCCTCCACGAAGGGAGCGGGATGCGGCTCTTCACCATCGACGAAGCCCTCGGCCTGAAGATGATGGTGACGCATCACAAGATCGTGGAACGGCTGAGGGAGCAGCTCCCATGAAGACAGTTCTTGCCAGCATCCTCCTCTGCCTGTTTCTCTTCCTCGCCGCGTTCTTCACGGTCTACTACGACTACGGCGCGCATGGCGTCTACCGCCAGCAGGAGTGGGACGCGGAGCAGAAGGCGCAGGTCGTCGCCACCCTGAATTATCTCGGTTACCAGGACGCGGACCTGTCGTTCTACGACGACAGCGAGCGGAGCCACCTCGCCGACGTCAAAGGCCTGCTCACCGTCGCGCGCGTCCTCACAACGTTCTTGCTTATCGTCCTTGTCATCCTTTTCCTCTTCACCCCGAAAGACCCCAAAAAATCAGATACCAAAAAATCGAGAACGGCCATCGGGCACAGGGTTGGGAAGGGGAATAAGGGAACGCGGATTCACAAGTCATTATTGTACGGGGGAGCGGGGATTTTGGGTCTTGTCGTCGTCTTGTCCCTGCTCTCCCTGCTCGACTTCACCCAGTTCTGGACGGCGTTCCACCACGTCCTCTTCCCCCAGGGGAACTGGGCGTTTCCGGCGACGAGCACGCTTATCACGCTCTTCCCGGAAAGCTTCTTCCGCGGGTTCGCGCTCCAGACCCTGCTCGCCGCGTGGAGCTACGGCATCGTCGCCGTGCTCGCGGGCGTGTTCACTCGACCTTCCGGATGAAGTTGAGGAAGGCGGTGTGCTGGAAATCCTTGCTCTCCGGACGCACCGCCGCGCCTCGCACCTGCCACTCGCGCTCCATCAGCTCCACCGTCTTGACGTGGAGGAAACTCTCGCCGAGGTAATCCACGAGGTTCGTCGCCTGCGTGATGCACGGCGTGTACGCGACGAGCCACGCGCCCTGCTTCAGCACGCGCTTCGCCGTCTCCAACGCTTTCCAGGGCTCGGGCACATCCAGGAAGAACAGGTCGGCGCCCTTCACCTTGACCGTGGCCGCGTCGTACGCGTCGCCGAGCGCCACGTCCACGTTCTTCACGTCGAGCGCCTTCAGGTTCTTCTTGACGAGCTCGACCGCGCCCTTGTCGGTGTCGTAGGCGTGCACCTTCTTCGCAGCCCTGGCGAAGAGGATGCTCGAGAAGCCCGAGCCTGCGCCGATGTCCACCACCACCTCGTCCTTGCTCAGTCCCGTGCTCGCCATGACCATGCCGAGGTCTTTCGGCTGCACGACCTGCGCGCCGCGCCGCATGCGCGCATAGTCATCCATGAAATCGGTGTGGAGGATGGTGAACTCCTCCTTGCCGAGGACGAACTGGCCGCCCT
>CAZSAS010000181.1:0-2335 GCA_964604855.1 uncultured Methanosarcinales archaeon | reverse complement strand
TTTTGGAACATTGTTTCAAAAAAGATAAGCTTATATAGAAGCGGCCTCTTACGCGGTACACTGGCGACGCTCCAATGGAACCCGCGAAACTCCTGGAAGGCCTCTTCGACCGCAAGAAGATGGGCATCATCAAGTACCTGCTCGACCACCCGGAGCAGGAATTCGGGGTACGAGAGCTCGCGAAAGCGGCGCGCGTTCCTCCTGCCACCACACACCGGATCCTCCAGGTCCTGGTCAAGATGGAACTGGTCGAGACCCGCAGGATCAGGCAGCTCAAGCTCTACAGGCTCAGCCAGAACAAGGCCACAGCCTTCCTGGATGACTTGCTTGCGGTGAAGAAGAGTGCCATCGAAGAGTTCCTGGAAGGGGTCAAAGGCGTGCCGGGCGTGCAGGAAGTGCTGCAGCACGGGAAGGCCACGAAAGAGAAGGTCAGCCTGCTCGTGGTGGGCGAGAATGTGGATACTGCCACGCTGAGCCGTCTCGTCGGCGAGATCAAGGACCGCTATAAGTTCACCATCCTCCAGATGACCCTGAGCCCGCAGCAGTACGAGCAGATGAGCTCGATGGGGCTCTATGCGGGAGAGAAGGAAGTGCTGTTCCGTCGGTAGACGGAATTCTTTTCCTATTGTTATTTTCTCCAGATACTATTAAAAAGTATATACTTTAGAGAACGACAACCTTTATATATAAGTACACACTCAATCTGCTCAAAAGGTTTTGGCGAGAATTAAACATTCTTCCGGCACCGTGGACCTCGGTTCACGCCCGGGCGGATGGCAAGGCGCCTCGTGCGCCGATGGGTAGGGACGACACTATAGCAATAGCGCTCTCCCGTCTCGCGAGCCTGACAGTGACGACAAAAGCAATGACAAGGGGGAAGCGAACAATGGACTTCATCGTGAATCGGGCTGTGGAGCAGCAAGCGACAGTGGCAACGCCGGACTTCGAGGTCGGCCAAGCGAACATCAAGGTCATCGGCTGCGGCGGAGCCGGCAACAACATGGTCAATTGGCTCTATAACAAAGGGGTCAAGGGCGCCGAGATCCTCGCTTGCAACACGGACAAGCAGCATCTCGACATGATTGAGTCCGACAAGAAATTCCTCATCGGCAAGGATACGACGCGCGGCCTCGGCTGCGGGGGCTTCCCGGAAAAAGGGGCTGAGGCAGCACAGGAGAGCCTGCAGGAGTTCAAGGAGACCCTCAGAGGAGCGGACATGTGCTTCGTCTGCGCCGGCATGGGCGGCGGGACCGGCACCGGCGCCGCGCCAGTCGTGGCCCAGGTAGCCAGGGATGCGGGCAGCATCGTCATCGGCACGGTCACCATGCCCTTCAAGATCGAGCGTGCACGGGTGGACAAGGCCGAGTTCGGCCTGCAGCAGCTCCGCCAGGTGTCCGATACCGTCATCGTCATCGACAACAACCGCCTCGTCCAGATCGCGGGCAACCTCCCCGTGCAGCAGGCCTTTGCGGTCGCGAACGAGCTCATCGCCACGATGATCAAGGGGATCGTCGAGATCATCGCCGTGCCCAGCCTGGTCAACCTCGACTATGCGGACGTCAAGGCTATCATGACGGACGGCGGCGTCGCGGCCATCGGCGTCGGCGCGAGCGACACGAACAACCGCGTGGAAGAGGCGGTCAAGGGCGCGCTCGCCAACCCGCTCCTCGAGATCAGCTACGAAGGCGCGACCGGCGCGATCATCCACGTCACGGGCGGCCCGGACATGACCCTGGACGAGATCAGCCGCGTGGGCGAGCTCGTCACGGAGAGCATGGACACGGACGCGAACGTCATCTGGGGCGCGCGCGTCGATGATGCCATGAAAGGCAAGGTCACGGTGATGACCATCATCACCGGCGTCCAGAGCCCGTGGATCCTCGGCAAGCAATCCGCCAAGGACCGCCAGGTGGCGCGTCAGCAGCTCAGCGAGGACCTGGGCATCGAGATTGTGCACTAGGCCTCGCCTTAAAACGTTTCCTTCACATTCACCGTCACTTCGGTGGTGGCGAAGGGGTCGACAGCGACAACAGTGAACCTCCCAAAGCGACGACGCCGACAGCGACGACGGGAGCGGAACATGCAGAGACGACCGGCCCCGATTCATCCCTGGTGACCTGAACAGGCGCGAAACCTCTTTCGAACGGCTTTGGTGGGGAATATCACACTCACAACTCGTGAGACTTTCTCTGCCTTCACGGTGCCGTTCTCACCCCCCAACACCCCCCAACCCTCGCACCGTGAAGGACTTTTTTTTCCTTCTCTTTTTTCTTTCTCTTCTTTTTCTTTCTCTTCCACACCCAGTAAGCTTTATAAGCCAGGCGCCGTTCCGTCG
>CAZSAS010000180.1:0-2361 GCA_964604855.1 uncultured Methanosarcinales archaeon | reverse complement strand
CGAGGCATCGTACCTGACGACCCCTCGGAGCGTCTTGAATGTTTCCATGCTCGTGTCGATCTCATTGGTCCGCTGTTTCAAGAAGAATGTATTCTCATTAATCGAAGACGGGTCCATGTCCTTGCTGAATGTCGCGGTGATTTTTGTGTCAAGCGGCATGTCCTTCTGCTCGTTAGACGGGCTGACCGATGTGATGACCGGACGCCTGACATCTGCCGCCAGCGCAAAGACCGCAGTGAAGGCGACCATGATGATCAGCAGCACGGTCACCGTCAGTGATTTTCTAACTAGTGTAGGCATTTTCGGTATTCCCATAGGTATCACCCTCCAAACGCAGTAGGATGTGTTCCCAACTATTTCAACTCTCCTAACATATATAATATAGAACATATGTTATTCCTCGCGGGATCGCGACGTCACTCCTGAGGGCTCATAGTCGACTATATGTATCATGTTATCCATATAGGAAGTGTTGATATTGTCGCGGTGTTCAAATAGCTGGCTCAGACTTGCTGAGCGAAGGGGGTGGAGTAGATGGAGTATGAAGAGTATTTCATGGAGAGAACATGGCAGGACGGCATGGATGTCGAAGATGTCGTTCGCTACGGTCTCGAAGAGGAAGATGACATGAATGCGGGTGATGCGGCGGTCTTGCGAGGCTTCCTCGACGAGAAGAATCATCATGAGAGGAATGAGCGGGAGACCGCGCACACTGGCCTGTTCGATTTCGAGGAGATGCGAGCCGTAGAGACCTAGGGGGCTCGCCCCCTCATCCGATTCCCGAGAGGCGTCATGAGGGTCCTGAACGACCCGAAGAACGGATGACGTCCCAACCTTCGTCCCTTCTGACACCGATCACATCGCACGGTTCCCCCCGCTCGCTGGTCCTGACGGCGTTATCCACCATCCATATTATGGTCTGGAGGGAGGAATATCGGAATACGAGAGAAGGGAAAGGGTAAATAGTTTTATTACCGCTCGTGGGGGAGGATGCGCTTCACGTCCAGCGGGATGACGCCGGCCTCGAACTCGCGCTTCGCGATCTCGACCGGGTTGTAGCGCAGCTCCTCGAGCTCCTTCTTCGAGAGCTTGATGAGGATGGGCGCCCCCTGGCTGATCTGCAGGGCGCGGGCCCCGACCATGCGCGCACGCTCATACTTGGTGTACTTGAACGACTCAGTCTTCTTCGCGGCCATCCTGTCACCTACTTGAGCTTCTTCCGCAGATCCTTCGCCGTCTTCACGGCGAGGTCGACCATGCTGCCGATCTCCGCGATGGTGAGGGGAGCGTCGCCGCCCTTCTGCATCGCGCAGAGCTTGCCGTCCTCGAGCGAGGCGACCGTCAGCCGGGCGTCGGCGACGCTCATCTCGTCCCAGGTCGGGTCGATGAGGAAGTTCTTCCCTATCTTCACGACCGTCACCGGAATCGGGACGCAGCTCAGCTTGAGCCCGTCCTTGGTGGGCTGGTGGTAGTCCGGCTGCCCGTCGACGAGCTTCGGGAAGCGCGCCGTCTTGAGCGCGGCGATCGCGGCCAGGCCGCCGATGTCGATGAGGTTACCGTCGTGGTTGAGGGGACAGACGTCCACGTTCACCTTCCAGACCTTCTCGCCTGCCTTGAGGCAGAGGGCCTTCTCGTCGATCGCCTTGCTCTCCCTGATGCCGCGGTCGATCACCCGCGACGCCTCGATGCTGTCGATCGTCGGGGGGCCGAGCTCGAACTTGGGGTTGCTCATGGGCCGCAGCTCGGCGTTCACCATGAGGGACCCCTCGTCCGGGCGGTCGCTGTAGGGCGTACCCAGCTCGAACTTGATCCCGACCATGACGTCGGTGGCGCCGCACGTGATGTGGGCGCTGCCTTCCGCGGTCGAGAGGGTCCCCGTCTCGATGGTGATGGGGCGGAACTCGTCCAGCTTCCGGCCGTCGAGGCGTATCCCTTTCTGGAGGGCCTGGTTGATATGCTCTTTCAACGCGTCATCCATCGTCATCACTCCTTCACGTTCTTCGCCGCGTCGGCGTATCGTTGCTTGATCGCGTTGCGCTGCGCCTTGGCGATCTCCTGGAATGCGGGGAGGGACTGCTCGAGGGCCTTCGTGAGGTCTTGCGTCATGACGCGGCCGTCCATCTGGAGCAGCGTGATCTCTCCCGTGCTGGGGATCATCGCGATCGGGATGTCGGCGACGTCGCCTCCTTTCCATGCCTCTTCCTCGTAGTCGAGGTCAACCACCGCAAGGCCGTCGACCATGCCGACGGCGACGGCCGCCACCATGTCGCGCATCCTGATGCCGGCGTCGGCCATGGCGATGCTCGCCGCGCTGATCGCGGCGCACCGGCTCCCGGCATCCGTCTGGGGCAGCTCGACGAA
>CAZSAS010000179.1:498-2374 GCA_964604855.1 uncultured Methanosarcinales archaeon | reverse complement strand
AATTCAACGAGGTCCGGAACGTCCTCTCCTATTACCGTGCGAACGGACGCACGCCCGAAACGCCCGAGTTCCAGGACGCGCGGGAGCTCAACGTCAATCTGCATGAGAAGGAGGGCCAGTTCGATCGCTACGTGAGCAATGCCGCCGCGAAATACCAGGCGCTTCTCAGCGACGAGAGGCTGACGCCCGCACGCTTCGAGCTTGCGAAGCAGCAGTTCGAGCAGGCGCGCATCCTCGCGGTGCGCTACGACCCATCCAGGAAGGACGAGCTCGAGAGCCTGGCGCGCGAGGTGCAAGTGGGGGTGGAGGAACGCTTCCTCAACCAGCCGCTCACCAGCAGTTTCAACATCCCGGATGCGGAGCGCCACGCTGATCCTGGCTATCGCACGCTCAAGGAGGAGCTCCAGACGTTGCAGCACCGGCTCAACACTCGGGCCTACCGACCGAGCGTGAAGGGCGCGAAGGAGCGGCTCGCCGCGCTCATCGACAATCTGGACGACGTCGCAATCAGGGCAAAAACGTACGATTTCCTGCCCGAGGTGAACGAGACCCTCGTCCAGGCGTACACCCTCAAGGCGAAAGCGGACAACGGCGGCAGGAGCGCCTTCTGGAGAAGGGTGACCGGTTTCGCCGCAGGGCTCGGCATCATGACAGCGGGGCTCGTCGGGCTCTACCGCATCAACAACCAAGCCGAGATTCTCGAACGCCTCAGCGGCCTGACGACGCCGGCGGCGACGCATGTGTACGACGGGAGCGCCGAACGCATCAAGGAGCTCGAGGAGCGCATCGCCCTCCTGGAAAGCAAGCCTGCATCCGCCAACCCCATGCCGTTGTCCGAGAGGGACGCCCCGCGCGACCTGGCGTACTCCACGACGCGACGCGTGGCGAACGGCCACGATCTCGATTGGGTGCTCTACGTCTCGGTCGACGGGAACTACGGCCGGTTCTACGAAACGAGAGGAGGCACGCAGCGAGCCCTCCGGGAAGCGCGGTGCACGCTCGCCGCGAAGCCGGGGAACAAGCGACAGGCAGGCGACGGCAGGACGCAGGAAGGCGAGTTCCGGGTCGACCAGGCCGCAATCGGCAGGTTCAAGGCCCTGTACGGCCAGGCGTTCATGAACCTGGAGGACAAGCCCTATGAGGGGCTGCAGGTGACGGGTACGGACATCCCGGCACGCGAGCGGGCCATCGAGGGGGGCTACAACATGACGAACGGCGCCGTCACGTTCCGCAATGAGGACGCCGTCTGGTTCGTCAGGAAAGCGCAGGAGCTGGGGCTCGACCGGGGCATGGTCGTCATCGAGCACGGCGCGAGGCCGCTCGGGTGAGACCATGCTGCGACCATACCTCGCGCTAGAAGAAGAACGACGGCAGTTCTGCACGCTCGCGCAACCCGAGACGAGGGCCGGCTACAGGCGGTTCCGGAAGGCTTGCCGAGCAGCCGAGGACGCGATCGACGCCATCCGTGACACGCTCGCTGACGAGCGGCAACGGCTCTTCCGGAACGAGCGCTACCTGAGCAGTCTCGTCGACGACCCGGTAGTGAGCAATGCGTATGAGATCGAGGGGATCGACCTCGTCACGAGGCTGAACGCCGTCCGGGCCGACAGGCAAGTGAACGACGAAGCGCTCGCGAAGGCCAACGAGACAGAACACGATATCCAAGCGCGATACGAGGAAGGCGTCGCGTCCTACGCCGCGTTGAGGAAAGCCAAACGGAAGCAGCCCCTCGCCTTCGCGGCCGGCTCCCTGGCAGGCATCGTCCTCGCCACCGGCATCACCGGCGCGGCGCTCATCCGTCACTACGAATCACGGCCGGCACCGCCGCCGAGGGTGGAGACGCGCATCGAGACGCGCTACGTGGACAGCGCTGCGC
>CAZSAS010000179.1:0-488 GCA_964604855.1 uncultured Methanosarcinales archaeon | reverse complement strand
AGGAACCTCGAGGAACATCTCGAAGGCGTCGAATTGAGGATCGGCGAGCCTCTCGTGGTCATCGACCCGGCACGGCAGGAGGAGCGCGTGTACCGGGTCGCGCTCGTCGAGCGCATGCGCCATCCGGTCTCGACAGGGAGAACTCCCGGAGCGAAAATGAGTGGCGGCGACAATAGGACACCAGAAGTTCCTCCAGGAGAATATTTCGAAGTCACGATGGTCGAGCCGAGCACCACGTGGAAGCGGCACGGCCGCTACGCCTACGGCCCCTGGTTCGCGAGGATCGACACGCCGGACCGCGAGCTGGCGAAATGGGGGCTTACGTACAAGGGGAGCAGCATCGGCCTCCACGGGACGGACGAGCCGGACCATCTCGGGACGCGACGGAGCGAAGGCTGCATCCGGCACGATGACGAGGTCATCGCCCGGATGGTCGGGCAGGGGATCCTGGAAAGGGGCACCAAAGTGGTCATCGATACCGGCGTGCT
>CAZSAS010000178.1:0-2375 GCA_964604855.1 uncultured Methanosarcinales archaeon | reverse complement strand
GCCGATTGTCGTCGGCTCCTTCACATTGGGATCGTATTGCCCTGTTTTGATCAGAGGCTTCGCAGCGAAAGCAGCTGTCGCCAATCCTCCCAGGGCGAACGCTGCCGCCACAGAGGACGGTACTCTTCCCGGTATTCTCCGCATCCCTCCCGGTTGTCCAGTACCGATTCATAAGTTTTCCCGTTATTACTTAAAAATAGAGAAATGTTGACGCCAGCGCCCGGATTTGAACCGGGCAAAGTCGAGCAAAGCTCTCCAGGCCCGGTCAAACCGGGCATCTGGCCTCGAACGGGGCGTCAAGCCCCGTGAGTACGCCAGCGCCCGGATTTGAACCGGGAATTCCCGAAGGAACCGGTTCTCACGCGTCCTCGCGGACAGTTCGAGACCGGCGCAATACCGAGTTATGCGACGCTGGCAAGGGAGTTTACGACCACAGCCGACGGCGCGACCGACGACCGAAGGTTGTCGAGTATGCGACGCTGGCAAACTTGTTTGCCAGGGGCGCGACCGGGAAGTTCACTTCCCGAGTATGCGACGCTGGCGCGGAAGGAGTTTACGACTGGAGCGACAGCGACGCGCCCCAAGCGAAAGCGCGGGGATGCGACGCTGGCAATTGAGAATCGAGAGAAAAGGACTGTTTAAAAGGTTTATCCGCTGACGCCGATGAAGGTGAGGTAATTGGTGCCTTCCCGGAGATGGACAGCAGGGATGGTCAGCTCGTTCAGGTGCCGCTGCACCTGGGCGGCGGAGAGCCGCTCTTCGTTGACGAGGATAATGAGGGCGCCATCGCGCGTGTCTCCGTCGAAGCGCAAGGTGAGATCCTCGGTGGCCTCCTCGCTCGTCAGCTCGAGCTCGTACTCTTCATAGTTGGCCAGCTTCACATCGGGCAGTTTCTCGACGAGCTGCTCGGCGGTCTCGTTCGGCGTGAAGCGGACGGGGTAGAGCTCCTTGGTCGTATTGCTGCCGTTGAGGAAAGTGAGGTGGAGCGCGATGTCCTCTATCGCGTAGTCCTCGTCGCCGCGCGTGGTGAAGGTGAATGTGGAGCGGCCGTAGGCGAAGGCGGCCAGCGGGATCGGGAGCCGCACCAGCTCGCCGCAGGGCGGCTCCTGGTCATACAGCTTCTCGTCCTCAAGCCTGATGCGCAGCGTGCCGGGATTGCCGCAGAGCGGACGGAACGTGAGCAGCGCCGTCTCCATCGTGTCGAATTCCTTATCGACGAGCTTGACGACGGTTACATCTTCATCAGCGCCCCGCTCGTGCTTCACGAGCTCGACGTTGTTGAGGGAGAGCTCGACGCGGTCGCCCGTCACCGCACACTCAGGCGCGGGGCAGGGCTCCGGTTCGGGCGCCGCAGGACACTCCTCGCAGACAGGGCAGGCCACGCTCTCGTTGATGCCAGTCTCATTGACCGGCACAGTGGCCTGCGCTGCGTCCTCAGAGGATCCGTTCCCGCAAGCGGCGACCAGGAGCAGGGAGAGAAGCGCGAGCAGCAGGACGTATCGCATGGAATCCACTTCATACCACCTTTCCCGCTTCAGAAGGGGGACTTTTTAAAGATAGCGGTCAGGACCTCTTCCAGCTCTCGCTGCGCTCGAATGCGGGTGGGGGTACTTGAAACCCCGACCTCCAGATGGCTCAGCGCACGACCGGTCATCGTCCGCGAGGCGGACTCCCCACTCATGCGGTTTATGAGTCTGGCGCTATAACCAGCTAAGCTACACCCGCGTGGCTGTTCTCGAGAGGCAGAAGGCGTTTTTTAAAGCTTTGGCTCTTCCACCCCTATCCTCCCCTCGCGCCTGTCAGGCGCTTGTGATGGGGTGGGTGCGGCGGGGCAGCGAGGGGCGCTGCAGCGAGAGAACGAGCGGACGGGCGGGACAGCGGGCGCAGGAAACAGAGAAGACAGCTTCGTCGCTGCCGCGGGCTCCTACCGCGTCGCGGCAGGAACCGGCCTCGCGACAATGGCTGTCCTACGGACGCCCATGCTCGGCCTTGGTCTTCTCCCAAGGCGGCAGCGCTAAAGAAAAATGCGGAAGAGCTAGGACTTCAGGATCTTCGCGCGCGTCTTCTCGAGCTGTTGCGCGCTCGCGTCGGCGTGCGGCCAGCTGCTCAGGCCGTCCTCGTCGAAGCGCGGGATGAGATGGGTGTGCTGGTGGAACACGACCTGGCCCGCGGCGCGCCCGTTGTTCATGCCGAGATTGAAGCCGTCAGCGCCCACTGCCTTCACGATCTTGCCGGCCATCTCCTTCGCGAAGCCGAAGAAGCTCACGTCCAGGCCGACGGGGAAATCGAGGAGGTCGGTGAAATGCTGCTTGGGCACGATGAGGGCGTGCCCGTCGGTGATGGGACTGATGTCGAGGAAGCAGAGGAAATCGTCG
>CAZSAS010000177.1:0-2384 GCA_964604855.1 uncultured Methanosarcinales archaeon | reverse complement strand
CCCTGGCAGCCATGGCCTTGGCAGGCGTTGACGACATCGTGATCGAGCCGGAAGATGCCATCCTGCCGAGGTTTGATCATGGAGTGGGCGCCTTGGTACGGGCACTCGTCGCGAGGAGAAAGGAGAGCGGCCTGAAACAGCAACGCTACCGCTTGGCAGACGGGTTCAGACAGCTCCGTTATCCACCCTGCTGCCGTGAGAACGGAGTCATCACGCTCTCGCACGGCCCGGGCGTGGTCATCACCTACACGACAGGCTTTCCCGGACGCCCGATCACGAACACGACGGTCGTCGCCGACCTCCAAGACGAGGATGACCTCCAGAAGCTGCTCCATGCGCGCGGCATCCTCCTGGCCCCTTCGGATCGGCCAGACAACGCATTCTACGACCAGGTCGAGCGGCACGGCCTCTCCGACCGGAACACCCTGGTCGTCGGCAACACCGAGTACCTGAACCCGAACAGCAACCGACAAGAATTCGCCTGGCACAAGGTCCTCGACGCGATCGGGCCGATGCAGGACACGCATTTCCACTTCGAACGCTCCGGACACAAGGCGGATATCGAAGCCATGCAGGACTTCAGAGAACTCCATGTCCTCGTGCCAGCCTGAGCATCGCTACAACTGGAGTACGACGAGCGCCTGGTCGTCCTCCTTGAAATCCGCGTACGCGTAGCCCTGCTCCTCGCGTCGCCGCCGGGCGAGCATGCGCATGATGCGCTGCACGACCGTCCGAGGCTCCCGCGTCCCTCTGCAGCACGCCAGGAGATGTTCCGGCGCGAGGTTGTCGCTCACCCCGTCGCTCATGAGGAGGAGGAGGCCCTCTTTCGCCGGGAGCGCCGCCTCGTGGAGGATGACGTCCCCGCTCCCGAGCGCTTGCGTCACGACGTTCGGCTCGGCCGCGTCGCGGTCCGCAGGGGTGAGCGCTTCTATCCCTTCACCCACGAAGAAGGCGAGACTATCACCCACGTTGTACACGCGCCGACGCACCAGGTCGACAGCCACGCACGTGGTCAGCGCGCCCGTGCCGCGCAGCTCCTCATGCGCCGCACGCACGGCTCCAGGGACGTCCTCGCCGCTGCTGAGCGCCCGGGCGACCGTCTCCGCCGCCCGTGCGCCATCGCTCTCGCTCACCCCGTCGAGCACTGCGAGGACGCGTCGCGTGCGGAGGATGCGGTCCTGGCCGTGGCAGGCGTTGTCGAGAAAAGCGGCGGTGCGCATGGCACTGCCCAGGCAGCAGGGTTTTTATAGGCACCGCTGCGACTGCGACATCCCCCCCGTACACTCTACGCTTGAACGTAGCTCTTCGAAAGTAATAAAACCCCGAACTGATTCCCGATGGGCATGCAAACGCCGAAAATCGGGCCGTCCTTCCCGATGCCTCGGGGATTCCCGTCAGGAGACCGACCCTTTCCGGTCAGGCTCTGGGAGCACGACGAGTTCGTGATCGGCGAGGCGCTCGCCCTGCTCCGTCCCTGGATGAGCTTCAAAGAAGCCCTGCTTCCGGACCCGGTCGACGGCACCCTCATCGTCGACGGCAAGCCCGTCTCGCTTGACGGCGCCGTGTACACCCTTGACGACAGGGTCGTCCTCAGTGAGAACGCGGCATACGCACCAGGCGACCGCTACCGCTTCGACATCGCGGGAGACAACCTGCGTTTCGTGCCGATGCTGCCTGACGGCGGGATCCTGCCCTACACCCCAGTCGGCAGGCCGGCGCGCTTCGGCGGCACGGTCAGCACCGACCAGGAAGGCTGGATGTACGACGTATCGCGCCGCAACGGCCTTTTCGTCGTGCGGCTGATGAACGATGAGGAGAATACGGTGATGACGTTCGGCGCCCTTCCGAGGACGAGAGAATACTCCTTCCCGGACCGGGCGATGCACTGGCAGGAAGTCTACGGCCGAGCGCTCGTCATCCAGCGGTTGGCGACTGCGCGCCCCGCTACCCTGACACCACAGGACTGACCACCGCTTTCGGCATCGCCGCTTCCAGCTCGACGAGGTCGGGCTTCGCCATGAACTCTTCGCGGCAGATGTCCTCGATCACGTAGAAGACCGTCTTCTCCTTCACCGTGTACTTGCGCTCGAGCATCTCGAGGAAGTCCTCCAGGTCCTTGATGTGCTTGAACACGAGCTCGGCGAGGAAATCATAGCCGTTGTTCACCTTGAACAGGCTGTTCACGTGCTCGTTCTTCATGAGGAACTCCTTCATGGGCTCGCGGTGCTCCAACGCGACCTTGAGCATGACATTGGCGCGCGTCAGGTAGCCCAGGGCGGCGAAGTCGATCAGGGTCGTGTGCTTCTTCACGAAGCTCCGCTCGTACTGCTTGAGCTTGTCGAAGATCGTCGACACCGGGACCCGCGTCCGTCGAGAGATTGTCG
>CAZSAS010000176.1:0-2392 GCA_964604855.1 uncultured Methanosarcinales archaeon | reverse complement strand
GCGAACATCACCCGGCTCGGGCTCAGCGTCGAGGACGCGCTCTTCCACGAGAAGTACGGCGCGATCAACAAGTACCCGAGCAATATCATCGAGAGCAGCATGAAGGTGCTGGTCGAGAGCAGCAAGAAGGGACCGCTCATCGCGTCCCAGGCGATCATCAACGTCTCGAACTACATCAAGGAGATGCACCGCGTCGAGGAGCGCCTCAAGGACCTCATGGCGGACGTCATCAGCAGCATGAAGAGCCAGATCAAGTTCCTCACCCCCACCATCGCGGGCATCGTCATCGGCATCACGTCGATGATCACGACCATCCTGGGCAAGCTCGGCGCGAAAATCTCCTCCATGGGCGCGCAGGCCGGCGAGGCCCAGTTCAGCGCCGTCGGCTCCGGCCTCCTGCAGACCTTCAGCGGCGGGACAGTGGGGACGTACTGGTTCCAGCTAGTGGTCGGGCTCTACGTCGTCGAGCTCGTCTGGGTGCTCACCATCCTCGTGAACGGCATCGAGAACGGGCCGGACAAGGTGACCGAACGGGCAGAGCTCGCGCGGAACATGACCAAGAGCACCCTCACCTACTGCATCCTCGCGTTCTTCGTCATCATCATCTTTAACATGGTGGCGGTGAACATCATCCCTGCAGGCTAAACCTGTCGGCTCCGCGCCGCCCGCTTCTCAGGGCGTTCCCAGGCGCGGGGCCGGCGCCTTTCCCCGGAGGTGAAACGTATGGCAGATCTCGGCTTGGCAGTGGGCGTCCTCGGGCTCGTCCTCATCCTCTCCGCTTTCGTGCTCGAGGAGTTCCACAAGCACACGCGCCACGAGTCGCTGGCGTACAACGCGATCAACCTCGTCGGCGCCTTCTTCCTGGCGTGGTACGCCTGGACGCTCGCGAGCTGGCCCTTCCTCATCCTCAACGGCGTCTGGACCCTCATCGCGGTCTACAAGCTGGTGGAGATCGCGACGAGGAAGAAGAGATGAAAAGTGGGTTCACTGGGATTTGAACCCAGGACCTCACCGTCTTCAGCGGTGCGCTCTCCCAGTCTGAGCTATGAACCCGATGCTGCTCAGAGCTAGAAGTCGTTTTATATAGTTTTTGGGGGAGCGTGAAGGAAGGGCTAGAGGTCCGAGAACTCCTTCTTCCCTTTCAGCAGCGCGTGGAGCGTCGCCGCGAGCTCGGGGACCTTGACGCGCCGCTGCTCCTCGGTGTCGCGGTCGCGGAGCGTCACTGTGCCGTCCTTCGCGGTCTCTCCGTCGACCGTGATGCAGTACGGCGTGCCATGCATCGCCGCGCGGAGGTAGCGTCGCCCGACGCTGCCGGCCTCGTCGTAGCTGCAGGTGAACTCGCCGACGAGCTCCTCGAAGATTGCCCTGGCCTTCTCCGGCATGCCGTCCTTCTTGACGAGCGGGAAAATCTGGACCTGGATCGGCGCAAGCGCCGCGGGAAGGTGCAGGGTCGTCTTCCCCTCCGCCTCGTCCTTCGGGTTGTACGCGAGGTCGAGGATGGCGAACACCATCCGGTCGGGGCCGAACGCGATCTCCAGGATGTGCGGCACTTCCTTCTTGTGCGTCTCGTCGCTCACCCCTAGGGATTTCTTGCTCGCGGCCTCGTGCTGCTTGAGGTCGTAATCCGTCCGGTCGTGCACCCCGCACATCTCCGTCCAGCCGAAGCTGTGCAGCCGGACTTCGAGGTCCCACGCGTCGTCGGCGTAGAAGGCCTTCTCGTCCTGGCCGTGCTGGCGGAGCCGTATCCTCTCCTGCGGGATGCCGATGCTGGTGAAGAGCTCGTGGGCGAGCGCGACCGTGTACGCGTAGGCGTCGTTCTTGAGGAGCTTCGCGTTCCTCGCCGTGGCGACGGTCATGACCTCCGGCTTTTTGCCAGCGGCCTGCGCCTCTGCGCTCCAGAGCGGGAGCTTCCGCTCCTTGACGCGCGCGTAGCCGGGATAGCCCTGCTTCTGGTCCTTGAAGAGGAAGAGCTGCGCTTCCGCCTGGGTGAACTCGCGCATGCGCAGCACGAACTGGCGCGGGCTGATCTCGTTCCGGTAGGCCTTGCCGATCTGGTACACACCGAACGGGAGCTTCTTCCGGAAATGGTCGAAGTAGCGCGGGAACGGGAGATAGGTGGTCGTCGCGGTCTCGGGCCGGTTGTACGCCTCCTGGTCCAGGCCGACCGTGGTGGCCATCATGAGGTCGTGGCTCGTCACTTCTTCGACCCATGCCTTGCCGCTCGGCGCCGTGATGCCGTGCTTCTTCAGGAGTTCGAGATAGTCGAAGGAGGTCTTGACCGTCGCGAGGACGGGCGCCGCGTCTTTCCCGGCCGCGGCGAAGTGCTCCTCAATCACCTTGTCCGCGCGGTACGCGTTCCCCCTGCAAGCAATTTGGCGACCTGATCCAGGAT
>CAZSAS010000175.1:0-2396 GCA_964604855.1 uncultured Methanosarcinales archaeon | reverse complement strand
GGTGATGCCCGGCCCGTAGAGGCGCAGCGTGCCCTCGGCGTGGAACCAGTCGCCGGGTGTGTACCGGTCTGCCGCCGCGGCCACCGCCGCGGCCATCGCCATTCCAGAGGCGCTCGATGGTTGGAGGGTTCCGGTCATGGCCCACGCGGCGCTGACGTGAGGTTTTACCGTGGCAGACTCGCCGACGTGCGCTACAGCCCCTACCGCCGCGAAAGGCGTGGCGCGACGCATCAGGGAGGAAGGCGCGCTCTCGGCGAGGGATCGGGAACGGCTGCTCGCGACGCGGCCGACCGAACCGATGATGCGGAACGCGATCCGATATGTGGCTGCGCACGCGACCCCGAAGAACGCGGACACGGTCCTGCAGCATCTCCTGTCACGCTTCGACGAGGCCGATGCGGACATCGCGCACTACGCCGCAGGGCTCGTCAAGGACGGGCGCACGTACTTCACGCACTGCCACAGCAGCACCGTCATGCGTGCGTTCATGGACGCCTGGGCAAAAGGGAGGCGCTTCACCGTCCACAACACCGAGACGCGACCCCTGCTCCAGGGACGCACGACCGCGACCGAGCTCGCCGCGGCAGGCATACCGGTGGTGCACGGCATGGACAGCGCAGCGAGGGTCCTCCTCAAGGGCTGCAGCGCGGTCTTCTTCGGCGCGGACGCCTTGCTGGGCGACGGCAAGGTAGCGAACAAGATCGGGAGCGAGATGATCGCCGAGCTGGCGCACGCGCGCCGCATCCCCGTGTACGTCCTGGCCAGCTCGTGGAAGCACGTCCGGGCAGGCAGCACAGGCTTCAAGGAACGGCTCGAGACGCGCGCCGCGGCGGAAGTATGGGACAGGGCGCCGAAGCGCGTCCGCGTGGAGAACCCTGTGTTCGAGTTCATCGAGCCGCGTTTCATCACGGCCGTGGTGACGGAAAGGGGCATCCGCGATCCCATGACAAGCGCACGGGAACTCGCGCGCCATATCGTCGACAAAATCGATTGACCATTCCAGGATAGTGAGAAATGTTTTTATAATGCATTTAAAGTCTTCTTTACCCGGGGGTGAACCATGGGATTTTTTGGATTCTTGAAGAAGAAGCCGGGAGAAGGCCTTCTTGCGCCGAGCAAGCCGGGCGAGAAGCCGGAACCGGCGCCGATAATGGACGCTTCTCTTGACGACGTGCCCGCGCCGGACATGCAAGGGATGTCCGATACCCTCGATCCGCGCATGATGGATGCGCCGCCTGTCGCACCCGATGCGCCGCTTGACGCGCCACCCGGCGACGATATGCCGGCCGACACGCCGCCCGCATCGCCCGCTCACGATACCCCCGAGTCCGTTGTGCGAGACCTGCCGTCCATGCTGCCGGAGAGCCTCATGGCGCCCGCGCCTCGGAGCGCGCAGCGCGATGACCGCGCAGTCTCGGTCGATGCCGTGCTTCCGGTGACGGAAGAGGAGGACATCGACGCGCTCCCAGTGCAGGGCAAGACGCCAGAGCAGCCGTGGACCCGTCCGGAGCGTGTGACGGCGAGCCATGAGCTCCCGATAAGCCAAGAGGAAGAGGACGTCCTCGAGGACATCCCCGATTTCAGCCCGGAAGATATCGCCCGCGCGGAGGAAGAGCGGCACGCCGAAGAGCAGGCGCCGCAGGAACTGAAACCCGAACCGGTCCGGTACGATCTCCCCGACCTCGATGACATCCGGCCGCCGCAACAGCCTCCGGCAAGCGGGCCCGACGAGCTCTACGTGCCCGCGGTCTCGTACCGCGACGCCATCAGCAACATCAAGAAGCTCAAGACGAGCGCGCAACGCGGAGAGACGTCGATGAGCAAGCTCTCCACCGGCATCAGCGAGCACGCCGAACAGGTGTCCGGCTTCGCGGACGCGCTCAACGAGGTCCAGGAACAGCTCCTGGCGATGGATAACATCATGCTTGAACAGAGGTGAACACATGGATGCCCCGCTCTTCGTCAAGATCGAGAAGTACAAGGAGCTCACCGCGGTCCTCGGCCAGGTCGACGCCAAGCTCAAGGAGGCGAACGCCCAGCTCGACAAGCTCAAGCGGCTGAAGACCGAGGAGGATGCGCAGATCGCGGCGTGGGAAGCCAACCTCGGCGACCTCCAGACGCGCTCGCGCGAGCTCCACAGCAACCTGTTCCAGTGATAGCATGAGCTACTTCGTCCGCATCAACGACGAGCGCGGCGTCCGGCGCCGCCTCCTGGAGAGCAGCAAGGAGATGCTCTACGCGCTCAAGGGCTACTACGAGTTCCTCGAACTCCGCGACCAGAAGCGCGAAGCGACAGCGGAGCTCCAGGCGATCCTCGCGGAGCTCGGCGACCTCACGATGAAGCTGCAGCAGCTCCTGCCGGAGGAGTCGCTCAAGGACATCGAGCAGTACCTGCC
>CAZSAS010000174.1:529-2408 GCA_964604855.1 uncultured Methanosarcinales archaeon | reverse complement strand
AAGGCCTTCGAGAAGGAATACGCCGACCTCTTGCCGAAGGAGTGGAAGGCCGTCGAGGACTTGCTCTTCAATCCGGAGAGCGGCGTCGGCAAGCTCGCCCGCATCATCAGCTTCAACCTGAAAGGAACGGTGCAGGAGACGATGAAGAGCGTACTCGTGCTGACGCGTATCGAGACGCCCTACGAGATCCTCAACCAGACGACGCCGCGCGGCAAGTATCTCTACAAGAAGTACAAGCGGCTCGCGGACAAGTACGAGGCGATGCTGGCGCAGGCGAAAGCGGCGGCCGACGGCAGCGACATCCTGCTCTTCACCTACGAGGACGACCAGATGAGCCTCACTGCCGATCTGAGCAACGAGCTCCTCTGGCTCTTCCCCGAACAGCTCATCATGGTCGCGCGTCGCCACGGCGGCGAGTACAAGTACTCGTTGCGGAGCGCGGGCAAGTACAGGATTCCTGCCATGCTCGAGCAGGCGCTGAAAGGCGTCGAGGGTTACGGCGGCGGCCACACCTACGCCTGCGGCGCGTGCATCAAGGAGAAGGACAACGAGCGGTTCGTCGCCAGCATCAGGGCCGCGCTCGAGCGCTGATTGAGCGTTAATCATTTATACCTCTTGCGCCCTCAACGCCCGCATGACACAATTCCGTCTCGTCTTCCGTGGCAGCGTCCAAGGCGTCGGGTTCCGCGAGAGCTTCCGTCAGATCGCGGAGCACGAGGGCGTGAAGGGCTGGATCCGGAACCTGAAGGACAACCAGGTCGAGGCGGTCGTCCAGGTCGAGAACCTCGAGGTGTTCGTCGACAAGCTCCGGCGCGAGCACTTCTTCCACGGCGTGCACGACCTCCAGCAGGAAGAGCGGCCGGACGAGACGTTCTCCGGTTTCGAGATCAGGTACTGAAACCTTTAAAAACCGCATCTGGTTCTCCGCGAATCACCCACAACGAGAGAGGGTGTCGCTATTGTTCGGGACTCCTCTCGTCGTAAGCTCCTCGAGGGGGTGCCGCAGTGGTCAACCGGGCTGGGTTCAGGCGTGCGTCGCTGACGTTCCGAGGTTTCAGCGGCGTGCTGAAACACCCAGTAGCTTAGTGCTTGCGCGGGTTCGAACCCCGTCCCCCTCATCAACGGTCCTAGTCACAGTCTTGGCGCACCTGTGGTGTAGCGGTATCATTCGAGGTTCCCAACCTCGCGACCCGGGTTCAAGTCCCGGCAGGTGCATGCGCTTCTCCGCATGACTTGTGGCGTGATTGCTGCGAGAAATGACAGGAAATGATAATTAACTATATTGAAAACAATTATAGACCTACTCTTAAGTAGTCACAAAAGGAAAGATTTATATATCTGTACTACTATACAGTAGTCAGGGGGCACGGGAGCTGGTCTTTCGATCTCTACGATCGTACGCTTCTACCACCACCTCACCACCCTTCGAGCGTTCCACGCTCCCTCCCCCTTCTTTTTCCCTCTCTCCTTCGCTTCTTCCTTCCCACTTCTCCTCTCTCTTTCGGAAACCTTCCGTTCACCACGCCCGATTCTGAAAGAGTTCCGATTGAATCGTCACTTTTAAATGATAACAAGCGAAAGGCTTAAGAACTAGTGGTTGCTGACTTCTCGCCATGAGCGGCGACTATTTCCCCGGGAGCGAGCGCTGGAAGGAACAGCGCGCTCTCGAATACGTTGGTCTCAGGGCATCCCTCTTGGCTGCGGGCAACCAGGCGGACCCGGCGAGCTACCTCGTCACCGGCAAGCTGTACGACCAGATGGGCTCGGCAGAGCGACGCATGGCAGTGGGGAACAGCCAGGCGAATCCCGCCTTGCTCCGACGTCTCAGCGGCGGCAACCCGATACGGTACAACCACGACAACACAGGAATGGGCGGCTA
>CAZSAS010000174.1:0-519 GCA_964604855.1 uncultured Methanosarcinales archaeon | reverse complement strand
TCCCTCGTTTTGCGGGCTCCGAAAAAGCGCTCGCCGGTAGGCTTGAATCGGCCAAGCCGCTCAGGCCGAGAATGCCGATAGAGGGGGTCTACGACCACGTCAACTAGAACTTCATCCTCTTGCGGCCGCGACCGGCCATCTGCCCCTTCTGGAGCTTCTGCATCATCTTCTCCATTCCCTTCTCGCTCTGCGCGCCCTTGAAGAGCTTTGCCATCTTCTTGCTCTGCTTGTACTGCTTGAGCAGCTGCCGCAGCTCGGAGATGGACTGGCCGCTCCCGCGCGCGATGCGCTCGAGGCGCGCGCCGGAGATCGTGCTCGGATCCTCGAGCTCCTCCTTGGTCATGCTGTCCATGAGGAAGCGCCACTTCCGGATCTTGTCCTCCTGGACGTCGAGCAGATCCTTCGGGATATCGGCGCCGGACATGCCCGGCACCATCTTCATCACCTTGTTCACGGGCCCCATCTTCTTCATCGCCTGCATCTGCTCGTCCAGGTCGAGCAGGTTGAACTCGCCCTTGA
>CAZSAS010000173.1:0-2419 GCA_964604855.1 uncultured Methanosarcinales archaeon | reverse complement strand
CACCTTCCTGATGTTCCATTTCTGCTTGATCGCGTAGAACAACCTGCTCATGCCGGTCGTGTTGCAGCTCACGACGCGGACGTAGTCCTTGCCACGCGCGTCCTCAAAGTTCGCGTCGGCGTTGAAGCTGCACTCGGCCATCTCCGCAGCCTCCCCCCCTTGGAAGATGGCCTTCACCTTCGCCGGCTCGTAGTACTTCTTCTTCATCTCGGCGCCGACCTTGCCGGGCGTGCCGTCGACGATGATGTCGGCGAGCTTGATGAGGTCGTGGATGTCGCCCTTCACCCGGATGCCGTTCTTCTTCAGGTTCTCCAGGTCCGCATCCTCAGTGGCATAGATGGGCCAGCCTTTCTTGTTCGCGACCTCGATGCGGAAGTTGTAGGAGCGTGCCGTGATGCCGATGAGCTCCATGTCAGGCTGCATGTCTACCGCGTCCGCGACACGCTTGCCGATCGTGCCGTACCCGACGATGCCGACCTTGATCTTGCCTGCCATGCTGGTTCACGCTCCTTTCCAGACCTTGACGAAATGGGTGTAGGTGTCCGCCACTTCCTGCGCGGCCTCCTCCGCGGTGGCCTCCTTATTGTAGTATTTGGCGATCGCGTCCCAGAAGATGGTGCGGCCGACGGCGAAGCCGATCGCGCCCTGCACCTTCGCGCCGACGCGGAGCCAGTGCTCCACCGCGGCGCTGTCCGCACCCCGCCCGAGGATGATGACGCCGGCCTTGCGGCCGCCTTCCTGCACCGCGGCGACGATGGCGTGCGCATCCTTTTCTGTGTCGACGCCTTCGAGCTTCCACACGTCCGGGTCGATGCCTCTCTTGTGCAGCTCCTTGATGGCCGCGACCATGAGTCCCGGACGGAGCTCCTTATCGAAACGTTCCTGGCTGCCTCCGACGCTGGCGAGCTGCTCCTTGGTGGGCGGGACGAGGAGCTCGAAGAGGTAGGCGTAGCTTGTCGTCGAGAGGTGGTCGTTCATCCGCTTGAGCCTGGCGGCCTGGCGGTCGTTCATCGCCTTGTTCTCCGCGTCCCCCTCGATATTGTAGCGCACGAGCACCTTGGCGAGCGTCGGTCTGAACTGCTCGATGTGCTGCTCGTACGCGTCTCCGTACTGGAAGTCGAACTCGTTCTGGCCGCTCTTCTCGCAGGTGAGCGCGACGGGGATGCCCTTCTTGATCGCGTCGGTGATGATGCCGCTGCCGAACTGCTCGTCCACGAGGATGCCGGCCTCGTCCTTCGTCACGGCCCCGGATGCGAGGGCCTTGAGGAAGCCCTGGTAGACGATGTTCTTGCACGCCGTGACCATCACAGTCTCCTCGTCGGTGAAGTCCTTCCTGTCGCTCACCTTGAACAGCTTCTTGAGGAAGGTGCCTCGGTGGTCGAAAGGCAGGATGAGGAGCTTCTTCCTTGTCCAATCAGTCCCGTTCGCCATTGCGTTTCACTCTCCGTGCGTTTTTCTGGCCGCGACGCTCTCGTGGTGGTGCGTCTCGATGTACCTGACCGTGCCGCTCTTGCTGCGCATCACGAGGCTGTGGGTGAGGCTGCCCCATGTCGTGTGGACGACGCCCTTGAGGAGGGGGCCATCGCTGATGCCAGTGGCGGCGAAGATGAGGCTGTCGCCTTTCGCGAGGTCTTCCAGACCATAGACCGTGTCGAGCGCGAGTCCCATCGCTTTCGCGTCCGCCGCGAATTTCGTCTCGTGCGGCTTGAGGACGGCTTGGAAGTCGCCGCCGTAGCATTTCAGTCCTGCTGCGGTGATGACCGCTTCGGGCGCGCCGCCGATGCCCATCATGACGTCGATGCCGCTCTCGTCCTGCGCCGTCGCGATCCCTGCGCCGACCGTGCCGTGGTCGAGCAGCCAGACCCGGGCGCCGGCAGCGCGTATCTCCTTCAGGAGCTTGTCATGCCGTTCTCGTTCCAGGACGGCGACGACGAGGTCCTCGACGGGCTTGTCCAGCGCCGTCGCGATCCGGGCGAGGTTCCACGCGACGGGCTTGGTGATGTCGATGACGCCTTTCGCGCCCGGCCCGACTGCCAACTGGTCCATGTACGTGCCGGGCAGTCTCATGAGGCTGCCTTTCGGGCCCGCCGCCAGGACGCTGATCGCGTTCGGTTTCCCTTTCGCGCAGTTTGAGGTGCATTCCAGGGGGTCGACGGCGATGTCGAAGGCGGGGCCATCGCCGGTCCCGACCTTCTCGTCGGTGAAGAGCATGGGCGCCTCGTCCTTCTCGCCTTCGCCGATGACGATAGTGCCGTTGAAGTCGACCTGGTTGAACCGGGCGCGCATCTCACTCACCGCGGCACCGTCCGCCTTGTTCTTCTCGCCGCGGCCGAACCAGTCGCTCGCGGCGATGGCCGCGGCTTCCGTGACCCTGACGAATTCCAGCGCGAAATTCCTGTCCATCACCATCCCTCGTTAG
>CAZSAS010000172.1:0-2454 GCA_964604855.1 uncultured Methanosarcinales archaeon | reverse complement strand
GAGCAGACAATCCTCATCAATCCCGCAATGCAGAGGTTCTACTCCGACAGGGAGTATATCGGACGCGCGCTGGCAGGTCACGCCGAGGAATCATTAATCGCCAGACGTCTGAAAAGCAAGCTCGGAGGGAATGTCGCACTCACTCGCTATGTTCTCTCAACGCTCCGTCACCGTGTGCCGATGCAGGCCTGCCTCGAAGATATGGCCTTCTTGACAATGCCGCCCGGGAGGATTAATTCCCGACTCATCGCGCTTCTTTCAGAAAAAGACAGGATTTTTGGGTATACTGAACAGGATAGAGAGAGCCTCCGCTATTTCTACGAGAACAGCCAGGTCCACTTCGTTTCTGACGGACATCACAATCTCCCAATCCGAAAACCGGGATTGACCACGCAACTTGTCTGCCAGTATAATGAAGAACACTATCGTGATGAAGCGGCAAAGATCGCCTTGACGAGCATGGTGGCGTAGCTCCCTTTGCCGAGAGAGAACGAAAGGATCGCTTTCTTTTTTCCGGGATGGAACTCATCGTCCGCGAAGCCTTCGCATGCGAAATCAGACACAGTCATGAACGCGTCCCGCGTGTCGCCTTCCATGCTGAGGTTGGGGAAGGCCTTGATGACGAAGTCGCGTGGCTTCAAGGAATGCGTCTTGAGAACATCATCGACGTATTTCGAAATCGCTGGTTCGACGCTGTCATCGCTCTCGGAGCCGAAGCCCGGCAACGGGAGCTTCGTGTTCTGCGGCAGCGGCATTCCCGTCGAGAAAACGAGCGAACCCTGGCTGTAGGGGACGCGCTTCACTCCCGCCGCCTCATCCTCGATGTAGCGCGCCAAGACCTCGTTCCACAGCCGGCTCTGGAAGGCGTGGAGGTACATCCTCAGGATCCGCACCGGCAGCGTGGCCAACCCGCCGACGTAGTCGTTCGGCCGCTCCGCGAGCACGGCCTCGAGCTTCCTCTTGTGCCACGAGTCCTCGAGGATGGAGTCAGCGGCTGCCGCGAACTCGCCCCGCACCAAGGCTTCGCCGATGCGCACGTTGCGCACCTGGAAGCGCTGCTCGTCGTAGTAGTTCGGCACGACAGCCGGCAAGGACAGGTCCTCGTCCCCTCCCAAATTCCGCAACGTTATCGTGAACCTGTTCCCGTCGAGCATCCCTAAACAGAGCCCTTCAGCGAGATAGCCAACGAAAGCCAATTCAAGTTCTTCTTTATGGGGCGAGGAGGGACTGAGTCTTTGGAGGTCCTGTTGGGTCTTCCCCCTGACTGTGAAGTACTGGGTCGTGACCGCCTCCTTGTCTTTGGTGCCGGCGTAGCCGACGGCCTTGCGCGGCACGCGGAACGCTTTGGCGAGCGCGAGCGCGATCTCCTCAGTGTTCTGGCCGCGCTTCGTCACCCGGAGCAGGAGCTCCCGTCCCTTCTCCTTGATATCGTGCCTCGCCAGCTCTTCCACGACAAAATCCTCAGGGAGGCGCTTCAGGACGTACATCCGAGTGAGAAACACGGCAACCCTTATAAATCAGGTCATGGTCCTTCCGCCTGCGCCGGTAGCTCAGTTTGGATAGAGCGACAGCCTCCTACCCGCGTCGGGCCCGTCAGGGGCCTGCGGGCGCGCAAGCTGTAGGTCGGGGGTTCGAATCCCCCTCGGCGCGTCAGCGGCGAGGACCGGGAGCGAAAGCGACCACGCCCTCGGCGCGTTCTCGATAACGTTAAAAACCTCGAAGGCGCTGTGTGAAGCATGAATATCAGCAAGAGCCTCATCACGAAGGCCATCGTCGTATCGGTCTCCATCGGCCTCACGCTCTCGCTCCTCCTCCTCTGGGGGGTCGGCACCGGGGACGTGCTCGAGACCTTTCTGCACGCGAGCGTCTGGCTCATCCTCGGCTACCTCGCCGTGAGCATCGCCGTCGCAGTCGGGGTCACGTACAAGTGGCACATCGTGCTGGACGCGTACGGGGTGAAGCTGCCCTTCATGACGCTCTTCATCTTCCGCCTCATCGGCTTCGCGGTCGGCTACGTCACCCCGACGGCGCACGTCGGCGGCGAGCCGGTGCGCGCGCTCCTCGTCCACCGGCAGGGCATCCCGCTCAAGGTGAGCTTCTCGGCCGTCATCGTCGACAAGATGCTCGAGATCATGTTCAACATCGGCATCTTCTTCATCGGCGCGCTCATCATCATCAACACGAACAGCTTCCCCATCGCGGCGCGCGTCAGCATCTTCTTCCTCAGCCTCGTCCTCGTCATGGCGGCGAGCATCTTCGCGTACAACATCGTCAAGCGCAAGAAGGTCTTCGTCCCGCTCCTGCAGCGCCTCGGCTTCGCGAAGCTCAAGACCTGGCCGAAGATGAAGGAGAGCGCGAACGAGTTCGAACTCCTCATCGAGCATTTCTACACGAACAGGAAGCACCACTTCCAACGCAGCATGATCGTCAACGCCATCCTCTGGGCCCTGATGT
>CAZSAS010000171.1:0-2475 GCA_964604855.1 uncultured Methanosarcinales archaeon | reverse complement strand
AGCTCCTGCTCGGCCTGCCGGCGGCGATCATCTTCGGCCCGATCTTCTGGGCCATGATCTTCCTGCAGACCTACCGTCACTTCCCGTGGATGGAGCCGCGGAAGCGCATCCTCTATGCGGTCACCTCCGCGACGGCCATGACGGCCTTCCTCCTGGCCGTCGTGCTGGTCGCGTTCTACCTCATCGCGAGCTCCCTGGGGCCCTGACGGAACGTCCAGGGCAACGGTAACTTTTATAATCCCGCGCCTATCACGGGCGCCCATGGCCACCTTCTTCGACGAGGTGCGGAAGAACAAGCTGCGCTCCGGCGCGATCATCGCCTTCTTCTTCCTCTTCGTCCTCGCGATCGGCGGCTTCATCGGCTGGTACTGGCTGGCCGGGGCGCAGGCGGGCTTCGTCGGCGGCGTCATCCTCGCGCTCATCGTCGGCGGCGTCTACTTCCTGGTGGCGTGGTTCGCCGGCAGCTCGATGCTCCTCTCGACGACCGGCGCTCGTCCGGTGACGAAGAAGGAGTTCCCGTACCTGTACAACACCGTCGAGGGCCTGGCGATCGCCGCCGGGGTGCCGGCGCCGAAGTGCTACGTCATCGACGATAGCGCGCTGAACGCCTTCGCGACCGGCCGCGACCCGTCGAAGAGCGCGATCTGCGTCACGACCGGGCTCTTGAAGACGATGGACCGGCAGGAGCTCGAGGGCGTGATCGCGCACGAGATGAGCCACATCAAGAACTACGACATCCGGGTGATGCTGCTCACCGCTGTCCTCGTGGCGGTGCTGACGCTGCTCTCCGACATCCTCCTCAGGAGCTTCCTCTTCGGCGGAGGAAGAGGAGGCAACCGCGACCGGGGCGGCGGCCAGCTCCAGCTCATCCTCATGGTCGTCGGCCTGGTCTTGGTCATCCTCTCGCCGCTGATCGGCCAGCTCATCAAGCTGGCAGTGAGCAGGAAGCGCGAGTACCTCGCGGACGCGTCCGGCGCGATGCTGACGCGCTACCCGCCCGGGCTCGCCTTGGCCTTGAAGAAGATCCAGAAGGACCCGGACCCGCTCGTCGACCACGCCAACAGGGCGACCGCGCACCTCTTCATCTCCACGCCGTTCCGCAAGCGCTCGGGCTTCATGACGAGCCTCTTCTCCACGCACCCGCCGCTCGAGGAGCGGATCAAGCGGCTCGAAGCGATGTGATTTCAGCAATCCTTATGCTTCGTTTCATCTTATGAAACCATGGTCGATGACCGGAGGCATACCATGGAACGGAAGACGATATTGCTGGCGGCGATCTTCGCCGTGCTCGTGCTCGGCGCGGCCTTCGTCGCCGCTTCGGGCTATTATTCGATGAGCCAGCTCCACGAGCGGATGACGGCCGACGACAGCTTCTCCGCGATGAACGCGGCGATGCTGGACGGGGATTATCAGGCGGCTGCGCAGTACCACGACGTGATGGGCGTCGAGTGCCCCATGCACGACGCGGTCGTCTCGGGCGACATCTCGCTGCAGGATTTCGCGACGATGCACGAGTGGATGATGACGGGGCAGTTCCCGACGGAGAAGCCGGCCGGGCTGAGCGACGCCGCGTGGCAGCTCCACCTGCAGCACCACCCGTAAACCTTTTATTAACGCCTTTTCCCCTGATGCCCCATGGAACCGAAACGGCTGCTCATCTCGCTCGCGCTCGTGGTCTGCCTCGGCGCGCTCATCACCGCCTTCTCGCTCTACCACATGCGCCACATGGGCGGCTCCTACCAGTACCCGCTCTTCCTCTACGGCACCGCGCTGCTCGCGCTGGCCGTGGGCGGGATGCTCGTCTACCTCTTCGAGGAGAAGGTGGACGCGCGGAAGGTGGACAAGCTGCTCGCCATCCTGCCCTCTGATGAGCGGAAGGTGCTTCGGCTGCTGCTCGCGCGGAAGGAACTCGACCAGAAACGGCTCGCCACCCTCGCGGGCCTCTCCGCGGTGAAGACGAGCCGCGTCCTCTCTACGCTCGCCGCCAGAGGCGTCGTCGACAAGAAGAAGCACGGCTACACGAATCTCGTGACGCTTCGTCTCTAGGGCATGAACGCCTCGTGCTTTAGCTCCTCGAGGACATCCACTTCGCGCACCACTCGCGGCTTGAGCTCCTGTCGCATCGCTTCCTTGAAATCTTCGAGCTCGTTCGCGTCCCTGAAGTAGGCGTCAAAGTACGCGTCCCAGCAGTCGACGCGGTAGAGGTTGTTCACTGCTCCTTGGCGCTTGAGCCAGTCCAGGGTCTTCTTCCGTTCCTTGGCCCGCACCAGGAAGTGCTTCTGGAGGGGGTAGCCCAGGGCCTTGAAGTCGGGGAGCGTGGCGTGCTTGAGGATGGCGCGCCGCGCGAGCTGTTCGTTCACCGCGGCGGCGCGGGCGGCCAGTTCAGACTGGCGCGTGCCGTCGCCGGCAATGACAACCTGTATCTCGGGTATGCGCGCGGAGAGCAGCGCGGTAGCATCGATGAGGCAGCACGCG
>CAZSAS010000170.1:0-2496 GCA_964604855.1 uncultured Methanosarcinales archaeon | reverse complement strand
GGCGGCAAGTTCGACAACGACAGCTACAAGGTCTCCGGCGGCCTGCACGGCGTCGGCGTGAGCGTCGTGAACGCGCTGAGCGAGTGGCTCAAGGTCATCGTGCACCGCGACGGCAAGGTGTACGGCATGGAATTCCGGCGCGGCGACCCGCAAGCGCCGCTCGTCGTCATGGGCGCCACGGACGAGGCAGGCACGACGGTGCGCTTCAAGCCCGACCCCGAGATCTTCAAGGAAGGCACCGAGTTCGACTACAAGGTGCTCGCGAGCCGCCTGCGCGAGCTCGCGTTCCTCAACAAGGGCGTCAGGATCGCGCTGAAGGACGAGCGTCCGAGCGACGGCGACCGGCGGAGCGACGTCTTCCACTACGACGGCGGCATCGTCTCCTTCGTCGAGCACCTGAACAAGACGAAAGAGCGGCTGCACCCGACCATCTACCTCAACAGGGAGAAGGACGGCATCGGGCTCGAGGTCGCGATGCAGTACACGACGAGCTACCAGGAGACCGTCTTCAGCTTCGTCAACAACATCAACACGCACGAGGGCGGCACCCACCTGTCCGGCTTCAAGACGGCCTTGACGCGAACGCTCAACAAGTACGCGCAATCGCACAATCTGCTCCAGAAAGGCGTCGACATGACGAGCGAGGACGCGCGGGAGGGCCTCACCAGCATCATCTCGGTGAAGGTGCCGCAGCCTCAGTTCGAGGGCCAGACAAAGACCAAGCTGGGCAACAGCGAGGTGAAGGGCATCGTCGAGTCCCTGGTCGGCCAGGGCCTGCAGGCGTTCCTGGAGGAGACACCGAAAGTCGCGAAGAGCATCATCGACAAGGCGGTCCAGGCAGCGCGCGCCCGGGAAGCGGCGCGGAAGGCGCGCGAGCTCACGCGGCGCAAGAGCGCGCTCGAGAGCACGAGCCTGCCCGGCAAGCTCTCGGACTGCAGCAACCGCGACCCGAGCAGGTGCGAGCTCTACCTCGTCGAGGGCGACAGCGCCGGCGGGAGCGCGAAGCAGGGCCGCGACAAGGAATTCCAGGCCATCCTCCCCCTGAAGGGCAAGATCCTCAACGTGGAGAAGAGCCGGCTGCACAAGATCCTGACGAACCAGGAGATCGCCACGATCATCACCGCGCTGGGCTGCGGCATCGGCGACGAGTTCGCCGTCGAGAAGGCGCGCTATCACAAGATCATCATCATGACGGATAGCGACGTGGACGGCAGCCACATCACGACGCTGCTGCTCACCCTGTTCTTCCGCTACATGAAGCCGCTCATCGACGAGGGCTACCTCTACATCGCCCAGCCGCCGCTCTACCTCGTCAGGAAGGGGAAGACCAAGCGGTACGCGCAGGACGATGCGGAGCTCGACGCCCTGAAGAAGGCACTCGGCGAGGACAGCGAGACCAAGGGCATCGTGGTGCAGCGCTACAAGGGCTTGGGCGAGATGAACCCTGACCAGCTCTGGGAGACGACGATGGCGCCGCAGAGCAGGACGCTCAAGCAGGTCACCATCGAAGACGCGGTGTACGCGGACGAGATCTTCAGCACGCTGATGGGCGACGACGTCGAGCCGCGCCGGGACTTCATCCAGGAGCACGCGAAGGACGTCGTGAACCTGGATGTCTAGGCCGCCGAGGGCGCTTTCGGCATGTTGGGGCTGTCGCAAAGCTTTTTAAACGGCTCACGGCCTCTGGAAAAAAGCATGACGTATGAGCTCATCATCAGCGAGAAGCCCAGCGCTGCCAAGAAGATTGCGGAAGCGCTCGCTGACGGCAAACCCGTGCAGCAGAAGCAGGGACAGGTGGCGTGGTGGCTCCTGAGCCATGACAAGAAGGACGTCGTGGTCGCCGCCGCCGTCGGCCATCTTTACGGCGTCGGCGAGAAAGGGGAGAAGCGCACCTACACCTATCCTGTCTACGACATCGAATGGAAGCCTAATGCCGAAGTGGACGAGAGCGCCGCGTTCTCGAAGAAATACATCACGGCCCTGAAGAAGCTCGCGAAAGACGCAACGGAATTCACGGTCGCGACGGACTACGACATCGAGGGCGAGACGATCGGCCTCAACATCGTCCGCTTCATCTGCAAGCGGAAGGACGCGAACCGGATGAAGTTCAGCACCCTCACCAAGGACGAGCTCCGGGAAGCGTACGCGAACAAGCAGCCGCATCTGGACTGGGGGCAGGCACACGCCGGCGAGACCAGGCACTTCCTGGACTGGCTCTACGGCATCAACCTCAGCCGCGCGCTGATGGCCTCCATCAAGGCGGCGGGCAGCTTCAAGGTGCTCAGCATCGGCCGCGTCCAAGGACCAGCGTTGAACATGGTCGTCGAGCGGGAGCGGGAGATCGCGAAGTTCGTACCGGTGCCGTATTGGCAGCTCGAGCTGGAGAGCGAGAAGGGGGAGCGGCCGGTCATCTCCTGGCACCGGGACGACAAGTTCTGGAAGGAAGCGGACGCGCGGAAGGCGCACGACGCCGCGAAACAGTCGGAGGCCGTGACT
>CAZSAS010000169.1:0-2546 GCA_964604855.1 uncultured Methanosarcinales archaeon | reverse complement strand
TCGATTCGCTCATGGGATACACCACCTGTATGATGAAGTGTGAGGCGTGGGGGAGGTGGTCCTTTTTATAGCTATTGCTCGAGAGCAGGAACAGGACGGGCGAATGCACGACTTCCTCCTCCCCGAGCTCCCAAACTCTTTTATAGGCGGAGCGGCAGTCAGGACGGCATGCCCTGGATCTGCGGCGTGGAGGAGGCGGGACGCGGCCCGGTCATCGGCCCGATGGTGATGGCCGTCTGCTGGGTGCAAGAGAAAGACGAGAAGATCCTCGCGGCCAGCGGCGCCACGGACAGCAAGCAGCTGAGTCCGAAGCAACGCGAGCAGGTCCTGGAAAACCTCCAGGGACTCAAGAAGAAGGGAATCATCGGCTTCGAGCGGATCATCCTCTCGCCGCAGGAAATCGATGCTGCGGTCGAGGACGAGGTGGACAACCTGAACCATCTCGAGCTCCGCACCAGCGCGCAGCTCATCAACAAGGCCCTGAAGCAGCAAGCCATCGCCAAAGCCTTGATCGACTGTCCGACGAAGAACACTGAGAAGTACGCGACCGGCATCACGCAGCTGCTCAAGAAGGGAGCGAGCGTCGAGGTCGTCGCCGAGCACAAGGCGGACGAGAACTACGTCGTGGTCGGCGCCGCGAGCATCGTCGCGAAGGTCACGAGAGACGCGGAGATTGCAGCGATTAAGAAGCGGCTCGGCCAGGACATCGGCTCCGGCTACCCCGCCGACCCCGCGACGCAGGCCTTCCTCCGCGAGAACTTCACGGAGAAGAAATACAAGGATATCTTCAGGAAGTCCTGGGGGACGTACAAGGCGCTCGTCGAGCGGAGCAAGCAATCCTCGCTGTCCCGTTTCGGCGCCGAACCGGAAGACGATGAGAAGAAAGTGACAGAGCGAGCGAAAGAGCTGAAACACGCGGCGGAGATCAAGAGATTCGAAGCGCTCACGGCGCGCGGCTATGACTTCATCCCGCCCAAGACGCCGTACGAGGTCGTCCGCATGAAGGGCCCCGGCGCGACGATCATCAAGTACACGACGGGCAAGCTCGTCGTGCAGGGCGCGAAGGCGGCGAAAGAGACGACGGAAGAGCTGCTGAAGAAGCTCAAGCTCCTCTGAAACCGCATAAAAACATTTAAATACCCTTCTTGAGGAGTCAGGCAGAGGCAGGTGGCTTTTTGACACGCATCACACGTCTTGAGATGAAGGGCTTCAAGAGCTTCGCGAACAAGACGGAACTCCTCCTCGGCGACAGCTTCAACTGCATCCTCGGCCCGAACGGCTCGGGCAAGTCGAACGTGCTCGACGCGCTCTGCTTCGTCCTCGGGAAAGGCAGCGCGAAAGGCCTGCGCGCGGAGAAATCCGCTAATCTCATCTACAATGGCGGCAAGAAGAAGAACCCTGCCAAGTCGGGCGAGGTCACCATCGTCTTCGACAACGGCAGCAAGGTCTTCGGCGACGATTTCGGAGAGCTCGTGATCTCGCGCATCGTGACCAAGACGGGCCAGAGCAAGTACCGGATCAACGGGAAGACGAGCAGCAGGCAGGAGATCCTCGACATCCTGAGCCGGGACAAGATCAACCCTGACGGCTACAACATCATCCTCCAGGGTGACATCAACCACCTCATCGAGATGAGCACGATCGAGCGCCGCAATATCATCGAGGAGATCGCTGGCATCAGCATCTACGAGGACAAGAAGGGGAAGGCGATCCGGGAGCTCGACCGGGTCGAGCAGAAGCTCAACGATGCGGACATCGTGCTGGCGGAGCGCAAGACCTACCTGCGCGAGCTGAAGAAGGAACGCGACCAGGCGCTCAAGTTCAAGGAGCTCGACGAGAAGATCAAGCGGAACAAGTGCACCGTGCTCACGATCAAGAAGGCGCGCAAGGACAAGGAGCTCGCCGCGTTCCAGGAAGTGGTGGACAAGCACAACGGCGAGCTGAAGAAGCTCGAAGAGAAGCGCGCCAAGCTCGAGGCCGAGATCGGGGAGCGCAAGGCCGGCCTCGAGGACATCAACAAGGAGGTCGAGCAGCGCGGCGAGAAGGAGCAGGTCAGGCTTCACAAGGAGGTCGAGGAGCTCAAGGTCGAGTTCGCGGTGAACAAGCAGCGCATCGAGACCCTGGAGGGCGAGCTCGCGAAGCTGGACGACCGCAAGGACGAGCTGACGAGGACGAACAAGGAACTGTTCGACAAGATCAAGCTGGTCGAGGACGAGCGCAAGGACATCGAGCAGCGCATCAGGTCGCGAGAGGAGAGCGTGAAGAAGCTCGACGCGCGCCTCGACGAGTTCCGGAAGAAGCACAAGGTCGAGGACGCGGAAGGCATCGACGCCCGCATCGAGGCCATTGACAAGGAGGCAGAAAGCATCCAGGACGGGCTGGCGAAGCTCCGCGAGGAGCAGCAGGGGCTGCTGCGCGAGAAGGACAGGATCGAGATCAAGCTCGAGCAGATCGACGAGAAGATCGCCAAGATGAAAGGCCTGGAGCAGGCGCAGAAGAAAGAGCTCGACGCGCTCAAGAGCAAGAAGGTGGAGTTCAAGAAGGCG
>CAZSAS010000168.1:0-2550 GCA_964604855.1 uncultured Methanosarcinales archaeon | reverse complement strand
TCGCGGCGCTCGACCAGCTCATCTCCAGTGCCGACGACCCCGTCGACATGGGCTTCTTCGACGAATTCCCCCTCGACGGCACCATCCTCGGCGACGGGCCGCTCCCTGGGAGGCCAGAGAAGCCACGCCTCGTCCCCCGGACGCCCCAGCCGCGCAAGCGCAAGGTCAGCGTCTACGACCTCGTGGAGGCCCTGGAGAAGGCCCTGGAGACGGACGCCAAGCGTGTCCGGACCCTGCCCAAGCTCATCAAGGAAGCCAAGGCGCCGAAGGACCACGTCGACATGAGCGCCATCATCCGGGCCGTGTACGACCAGGTGAACACCCATTACAAGGCGACGCAAGCGCCGTTGCTCACCTTCGACGACCTGCTCGCGAGCGACGAGAAGGAAGACAAGGTGCTCACCTTCATCCCCTTGCTCCATCTCGACTTCCAGCGCAAGATCGACCTGCGCCAGAAGAAGCACTTCGAGACCATCAACGTCCATCTCCTGCAGCCGGATGCCGCCTTCACCACCGCTGAGCTCGAAGCGGAGTGAACCGGAGCAGCAACTGTTCTCGCTGACGCTCGGAGGCTGCTGCAGAGCAGCAACCTTTAAAAGCCACTCTCGTTCTCGACGACCCATGCACGTCGTCAAGATGGACTTCCACGGCAATCCGAACGTGGGGCTGTACGGCTACTGCGCCATGGTCGGAGACAAGCGTCTCTGCCTCCTCGGGGACCGCCTCGGCGCGGAGGACGAGAAACGGATAGCGGACGCGCTCCAAGCGGACGTGCTCCACACCACCATCGCAGGCACGCCAATGCCCGGCGTCTTCCTCGCCGGCAACGAGCACGCGCTCCTCGTCCCGAACATCTGCTTCGACCGGGAGCACGACGCGCTCGTCAAGCTCGGCCTGCCGGTCCAGGTCTTCCACACGAGGCTGACCTGCCTCGGGAACAACATCCTCGCGAACGGGCACGGCTGCCTCGTCAATCCCGAATTCTCCGACGACGAGATCGAGCACCTCGCAGACCTCCTCCGGGTGCCGGTGAAGCGCATCCAGATTGCCGGCCTCGACACCCCCGGCGCGTGCGTCGTCCTCAACGGGCGCAAGGGCGTCATCCACCGGGACGCGGCCGAGCACGAGATCGAGATGGTCAAGGCGACGCTCAAGCTCGACAGCCTCGAGCCCGCGTCGGTCAACCTCGGCAGCCCGTATGTCCGCGCCGGCGTCATCAACAACGACCACGGCTTCATCGTGAGCGACCAGTGCGGCGGCCCCGAGATCGTGCATCTCGAACAGAGCCTCGGCTACCTGGAGGAGGAAACGTGAAGGACGAGCAGGCCCGCGAGCTCTACATGGAATACAAGCTGCTCGGGGAGCAGTACAAGAAGGTGCAGGAGTACCTGGAGCAGACGGCCGAGAACCTGCAGCAGGTTGGCGACACGATCGAGGCGCTCGACGCGATGGGACGGCAGGAGAAGGGCGCGCGCGTCTTCGCGCCCGTCGCGAACGGCATCTTCATCGACGCAACGCTGAACGACCCGGCGCATGTGCGCATGAACGTCGGCCAGGGCGTCGTGGTGACCAAGACCATCGAGGAAGCGAAAGGGATGCTCGAGCAGCAGCGCGAGGAGCTGCACCAGCTCCGCGACCGGGCGAACGATGACCACGCCCGCCTGACCGTGCGGCTCAAGGAGATCGAGGACGCGATTGAGGCCGGGACGAACGACGACGCCCCCGACGCCGGAAAGGTCGGGAAACAGTCGGAAAAAGAGGAGTGAGCGCATGTTCGGATTCCTGAAGAGGAAACTGCAGGAAGCGGTCTCCAAATTCACCAAGAAGGCGAAGGAGGAGATCGTCGAGGAACAGGTCGAGGACCAGGAAGCGATCAAGAAGGCGAAAGCCGAAGAAGCGAAGCTGCTCGAGGAAGAATCCAAAGCGGAGGTCATCCCTGAGACTGCAGAGGAGAAAGTCCAGCAGGCGAAAGAACAGGCCACGAAGAAAGCGAAGGTCGTGAAAGAGCAGCCGGAACCGAAGAAGGAAACGCCAACGGTCAAGCCCGCTCCGAAAAAAGAACCCGCTGCGAGAACTGCACCGACCAAAAAAGAAACTCCCGGACCCGAGCCCACCCCTAAGCCCAAAACCATACCCGAACCAAAATCTGAAGCTCCGGAAGAAGTTGTGAAGGAGAGGGTTGAGGAGAGAAAGCCTGAACCCAAGAAGGGCTTCCTCGGCAGGATCTTCGGCAAGAAGGAAGAGCCGAAGCCCGCTCCTGAGAAGAGGCCTGAACCGAAACCCGCTCCCGAACCCGAGAAAGAACAGGAACCCACCGAACCTGAGGAACCGGAGCCCGAGAAGGAAAAGACCGCTCCTGCGGAACGCGCAGTAACGCCCGCTGTTCCCGCCCGTTCACGGGAATCCGAAACGCCCCGCCCCTCACCGGCGCAAGAGGCGGAAACGGAGACAAAGGACGCCGAAGAGAAGGTCGTCGAAGAGAAAGCTGTTGAGGACGAGCCAGAGCCCGAGAAGAGACCCAAGCGCGGGCTGTTCACGCGGCTCAAGGAG
>CAZSAS010000167.1:0-2563 GCA_964604855.1 uncultured Methanosarcinales archaeon | reverse complement strand
ACTTCGGCGTGAGCGTGCTGGCCCTCGCGCTGCCCCTGATGTTCCAGATGCCCTTCGTTGGCCCCGTTCTGGCGAGCTTCCCCATCCTCCTCACCATCGTCACCTTCACTCCCGTCTGGTTCCTCTACCTCGGGCTCACCGACAAGGAAGGCACGCTTCTCCACACGCTCGCGAAGTGGTGGACCTACGCTATCGTCATCTTCCTCTTCATCATCGCCCTCGGCATGGTCACCCTGCCGGACAGCCTGAGCAGCCTGAACGGCGTCCAGCTCGGCCAATCCTTGCGCACCACCTGGACGCAATTCTTGGACAGCTGGGAGACGGTGAAGGAACGCATGGGCGGCATCCTCAACATCCGCGACTGGCAGACGCGCATCAACCAGACCTTCAACCCCTACGCAGCCTACTACCGCGGCGAGGTCGAGAAGAACACGCGCGAGCCGAACGGCGTCTACATCACGAGCCTCGAGCCCCTCTACCCGCGCACCTACCTCGGCACCGAACCCGTCATCCAGGGCCGGATCGAGGCCAAGACCTTCCTCGAGCAGGGCGTCAGGATCACGCCGAGCTGCAGGCTCGAACGCAGCGGCAGGCAAGGCTGGAAAGGCACCCCCGACGTGACGGAGCCGCTCGACGTGAACTACAAGCTCGTGCGTGACGTGCTCTGCACCTTCCCGAGCGACGCGAACATGACGCCCGGCACCTACACCGCGACGATGGGGGCGAGTTTTGACTTCCAGACCTGGGCCTACATCACCAACACCTTCGTCAGCCGCGACCTGTTCCAGCAGTACTACGCGCAGGACGAGGACATCAACAAAGCGCTCGACATCGACCGCGTCACGCAAGCGGTGTACACGAACGGTCCAGTGAGCGTGGGCGTGAGCGCGAGCGAGCAGCCCATCGACATCGACCCAGAAGCGGAGCGGCCGATCCAGCAGCGCTTCGGCTTCACCATCGACAACCGGTGGGCGCAGGGCGAGATCCAGGAGGTGTACAACGTCCAGGTCATCATCCCGCAGCCCTTCCAGCTCAAGGAATGCTATCCGGCAGCGCCGACGAGCACGGCGGAGGAGCAGGGCACCACCCTCTACACGTTCGAGAAAGGGGTCGAGGCGGACCCGCGCTACGACTACCGCACCGTCACCTGCCAGCTCACCCTGCCGAACAAGCAGGCGGCGCAGGAAGTCCTCGCGTTCGGCCAGAAGACCCCGGTCGAGTTCGTCATCATCGCGCGCTACCGCTACCAGATAGAGAAGAGCACGAGAGTGAGGATCGAAGAATGACTCCCCGAACCCGGCTTCCCACCCTTCTGTCCCTTCTCCTCCTCCCTATCATCCTCCTCTCCGCCTGCGGCGGCCCGCCGACGCAAGACTATCACACCGGCAGCGAAGGCCTCGTGCTCAGCTTCGCCTACAACACCCCGCCGGCCGAGGTGTACGAGGGGAGCGACGTCCCCGTCTTCCTCGACGTCTGGAACAAGGGAGCGTGGGATGTGCCGTTCAATGCGATCACCCTCACGCTCCGCACCAACCCGTTCTACGCGAACGTCACTGAGGCGCCGGCCTTCGACCCGCGGGCCGAGCGCTACGCCGACAGCCTCTTCGGCAAGCAGCCCGGCTATTCCGACGGCGAGCGCCGCGAGCTGGCGGGCCTCGTCAGCATCAACAGCATCCTCGGGCTGCGCGAGCAGCCCTCGAGCGAGCTCTTCGCCTCGATATGCTATCCCTACCGGACGACGCTCGGCACGAGCGTGTGCGTCGATGCGAACGCGTACAACCAGAACCAGCAGCAGCAGGTGTGCCAGGCTGAGACGCTCACGTATCGCGACCAGGGCGCTCCCGTCGCAGTCACCGAGATCGAGAACCGGCCGACACCGGTCCGTGCGGCCTCCGAAGGCGGCCGCGGCTTCCTCGATTTCGTGCAGCCCACCTTCATCATCCACGTTAGGAATGTCGGCCAGGGCAGCGTCCTCATGCCTGCTCCTGAGGAGAACACGACCATGGCTGCCGCCTGCGCCGGCGTCATCGAACGCGACCAGCTCAATCGCGTAGGGGTGAACGCGACGCTGAGCGGCCGCCGGCTCGTCTGTGACCCGAATCCCGTGCTGTTGCAGCGCAGCGAGGGCTACACCACGTGTGTCCTGCCGCCGGGCCAGGACTCCCAGGGGCTGGCGGGGAGCAACTATCTCGGCGTCCTCATCATCTCCTTGGATTACCTCTACCGGGACGCGACGAGCGCAAGCTTCGACATCCTCCGGCGCGCGCCGAACGCGTACGACGACCCGACGGTAGCCGAGCGGGACGCCCATCCGGGATATATCAACGGAGAAGAGCGCTGCACCTACTGCGAGCGCAACCCTTCAGACCCGGGCTGCAAGGACTGGCCGAAAGAGGCACAGCAGGTCTCTGGCTGGGCCTGCGCCTGCAGCCAGGACGAGTGCCTCGCCCGCTACCGGAACAAGACCGGCGCGATCCAGTGCGTCTACGGCGCAACGTGGTGCCCCGGTTCGAATTACTGCTGCGTCCCTGGAAGATGAGAAAAAGTTTAAAAACCCACAGAC
>CAZSAS010000166.1:0-2568 GCA_964604855.1 uncultured Methanosarcinales archaeon | reverse complement strand
GACCTCCTCAGGCCGGGCGGCACGCTCGTCTACAGCACCTGCACCCAGGAGCCGGAGGAGAACGAGGCGGTCGTCTCCTGGCTGCTCGAGCAGAACCCGGACGCGACGCTCGAGGACACCAAGCTCGACATCATCCGCAGCGACGCGGTCAGCGAATGGGACGGGAAGACGTATCACAAGGATATCAAGAAATGCCTCCGCATCTACCCCCAGGACAACGACACGGAAGGGTTCTTCGTGGCGAAGATCGTGAAACTCTAGAGAGAGTGCTGCGTCGCAGGCACATAGGTCCATTCGGGATAATCGCTCTTGAAACGGTCCTTGTGGGTGTAGAGCCAATTATCTGCCATGTCGTAGAATTCGTCCCGTTTGAGCTGCCAATCTTCCTCCGTGCGTGCGAATTCGTCAAGCGAGGCCCAGCCGATCGAGACGGGTTCAGGAGCGTGGGTGATGCGTGCCTGCCGACAGTCTCGTATGACATTCTTATTGATTGCGGGGATGAGACGTTGCTGGGTGAAGTAGCTCACGCCGTCCGTGTCGGTGTGGGGGAGGAGGACGGCGTATTCGTCGCCGCCGATACGGAATGCCTGATCGCCGATGCGAAGGCAAGTCCTTATCCCGTTCGCGATGGCCTTCAGGTTCGTGTTCCCTGCCGAATGCCCTTTCGTGTCGTTGATCTTCTTCTGCCCGTTCGCGTCGATAAGAAGGAGTCCGAGATTCCTGTTTTCGAGTGCTATGTCCCATAGTCGGGCGAACTCGCTTTCGAAACGGTTGTTCCCGTACAGGCCGGTCATGACGTCCCGGCCGACGTTGTCGAACAAGGACGTGATCTTGGTAATCATCTGGGAAGCGTAGCTCAGGCGGTCTTGAGCATATGGCTGAAAGGCGTCCTTCTGACGGGAGGAGATGGTGATCACGCCGCAGGCTTGGCCGTTCACGATGGGGAATGCCATCTCGCTCATGGTCGGGAAATCGTCATATTGGAGGTGCCCATCCGCCATTGTCTCGAGGTCGTTCCTGATGATTGGCTGCCGCAGCAGATAGGCCATGCCTGAGAGCCCGCTCGTGACGGGGAAGTGGAAACCGAGCGCTTTTTTCGGGTAACCGACCTGTGAGATGATCCTGAGGACTTCAACGGGGCGGGGTTCGGTGTTCAGGGTGCCGTCGTCCTTCGTCTCGTCGTATTCTGCTTCGAAATCGCGGAAGGGGTTGAGGATGGCGATGCGGTCCCAGGATGTGTCTTCCTCGCGGATGCGTGACGCGATGCCCGCCCAGGGCGCGTAGCGGTCATTCGGGTCGCTGCTGTGGAAGATGTCGGCGAGATCGATGCGGAGCTGCAATTTCTTGCTGTGCTGCTCGTGCGCGCTTGTCATCTGCTCGACGATCGTCGCCAGTCTGGGATCGTTCTCGTGGAGCCTCGCCAACATCGCCTGGAACTCGTTCGGAGACATATTGACTACTCAGAAGTAGTATTCATTTATAAATATTTGGGGTTTGACAGGGGGGATATATAAATGAACTGCGCAGTAACGAAAGAAACGAGACCGGCCTACTTCCTGGCCTTCTCGATCTTGCCCTTGAGGAGCGCGTGGAGGCTCTGGTCGTTGACCTTGATGACCTGCCAGCGCACGCCGGGGATGTCGCCCTTGCTGCGACCCATCTTGCCGCCGATGCACTCGACGACGACCTCGTCGTGCTCGTCCACGAGCTTCGTCGCGCCGTCTCCCGGCAGGAAGGCGGTGATCTGCTTCCCGTTCTTCACGAGCTGGACGCGGGCGCACTTGCGCATGGCGCTGTTGGGCTGCTTCGCCTCGCGCTGGACCTTCTCCAGGACGATGCCCTTGGCCTGGGAGCTGCCCTCGAGCGGGTCGCTCTTCACCTTGAGGCCGAGGACCTTCTTGGCGTACCACTTGTACAGCTTCCTGCTGCGCGAGCGGCGCGCCTTGAGCTTGCTCGCGGCGTTGATCCCTGTGCTCTTCTTGCCCATGGTTACACGACCTTTATCTCCTTGACGTCCGGGAAGTACTTCCGGACGACGCGCTCGTAGAAGCGCAGGTTCTGGGCCTTCGCCCCGATTATTAAGCCTTTCGTCTTGACGTCGTCGTCGTAGAGCGTGATGATGCCCGGCTCGGGATCGTCGACCTCGGTGCGCGCGACCTTGAGCGGGTGGATGAGGTTCCGGATGAAGAGCTTCACGTCAGGGTTGTACTCGCAGACCTTGAGGCGCCTGCCGAGCTGCTGGCTGAGCTTCTTCACGTTCGCGCCGTCCTTCCCGAGGGCGCGCATCAGCCCGCCGGTCTCGATGATGAAGTGGAGCCGGTCATTGTGCTCGTAGAAGTCGAGCACCTTCACGTGGGTGAGCTTCTCGAAGTGCCCGATCGTCTGGAGCGTCTCGGTGTCGAAGACCTGTTTCTTTTCCATTTTCATGAGAGGATCGCGATCGCAGCGATGGAGAAGGGCTTCTTGCAGAGCGTGCCGAGCTCGTCGTTCGGCATGCCCGCGTCCTCGATCTCGAACCCTGCGCCGAGCCCGTGGTACCTGCCCAGCCGCTCGCGGAGCTCCTGCGGG
>CAZSAS010000165.1:0-2598 GCA_964604855.1 uncultured Methanosarcinales archaeon | reverse complement strand
GCGTCGCGAACGACCGCGAGCAGGAAGCCATGACCCTCACCTACTTCGGCTGGATGACCAACCGCACCTACACGACCACGTACGACGACGCGGGGACGCATGAGGTCACGGTCGTCGCGACGGACGGGAGCGGCCAGAGCACGGAAGCGCAGGTCGAGATCATCGTCAACGACGCGAACCGGGCGCCGGTCTTCCCCCTCGACTTCCCCCAGGAGCTCCAGGGAGAGGAAGGCGACGTCTTCGCCATCGACACGAGCGGGATCTACGACCCGGACGGGAACCAGGTGACGGTCACCTTCAGCGCCCCGTTTGGCCCCGACGGCATCTGGACCAGCGAGGTTGGCGAGGCCGGCAGCTACCCGGTGGATGTCATCGCGAGCGACGGCTCGGCCAGCGCGAAGCGCACCGTGCGCGTCGACGTCGACCGGATCAACACCGCGCCGGTCCTGACGCGGATCCCCGACATCACCGTCTATGAAGGCGAGACGATCCGCCTGAACGTGGATGCGACGGACCGGGAGAACGACCCCCTCACGACGACCGTGACGGGCTGGATGACCGGGACGAGCTACACGACCACGTACGACGACGCGGGGACCTACACCGTCAAGGTGACGGTCAGCGACGGCATGCACGCCGACAGCCAGATCGTGCACATCACCGTCATCGACAGGAACCGGCCGCCCGTCTTCGTCGTACCGGGGTAAACCCTTTCATCCTCCTCTATTTTCGATTGCCGTGATACCCATGAGCGAGAGATTGGCGCGCCTGTACGACTGGGGAGCGAAATGGTCCATGCAGAACGAAGCGATGGAACACTATAGAAAAGGCCTCCCACGAAGGCACAGCGCCGATTGCCTGTTCGTCGCCGCATGCTATGCGGCGGTTCTCGGACAGGAGCCAGAAGCGATCGGCCTTCTCGAAGAGGCGAAAGCGTTCTTTCCGAATTACGATCCCAGACGCGGAATCGTATCGGATCCGGCATCGCGTGCATTGGACAGGTTCTCCCGACGGCATCCTGAAGTCTCGTGGCAGGACATCCACGCACAGCTCAGCACGGAGAGCCACACATCCGATACGGGCACGGAAACATCATGATTCGTTAAACAACGCAAGGTACTCCCCATACCCTTCTTCTTCCAGCTTGTCCTTCGGGATGAATTTCAAAGCCGCACTATTCATGCAGTAGCGCATGCCGCCCTTGTCGGCCGGTCCGTCCGCGAAGACGTGGCCGAGGTGGCTGTCCGCGTGCGCGCTGCGCGCCTCCGTCCTCGTCGCGAGGAGCTTGTGGTCTTCCTCCGTGACGATGTTCTCCGGGTCGAGCGGCCTGGTGAAGCTCGGCCAGCCAGTCCCCGAATCGTACTTGTCGAGCGAGCTGAAGAGCGGCTCTCCCGACACGATGTCGACGTAGATGCCGTCGGCGTGGTTGTTCCAGTACGCGTTGTCGAAGGCGCGTTCCGTGCCATTCTTTCGCGTCACGTCGTACTGCAGGGGCGAGAGCATCGCCTTGAGCTCGTCCTCCGAGGGCATGGTGAAGCTGGCGGCATCCCACCCGGACGGCTCCTCCTCGTTCTCGTTCGCCCCGACAGCGATCCCGTCCGGAGGCACCAGGCTCGGAACGTCCTTCCATGTCTCTTCGATGTAGCCGGCGCGGCCGCTCCCCTTCTTGTACGATTGGTACTGCGCAGTGCGCTTGAGGAAATAGTCCTGGTGCTCCTCTTCTGCCGTGTAGAACGGCCCGGCAGGCAGGATCTCGGTCACGATGGGCTGATCGAACCTGCCGCTCTCCGCGAGCAGGCGCTTGCTCTCCTCGGCGAGCAGGCGTTGTTGCTCGTCGCGGTAGTAGATGGCCGTCCGGTACTGGCTGCCCCGGTCGGCGAACTGGCCGCCCGCATCTGTCGGGTCGATCTGACGCCAGAACGCGTCGAGGAGCTCGCCATACGAGATTCTCGACGGATCATAGGTGACCTTGACCGCTTCCCGATAGCCGGTCGTGCCGGTCGAGACCTGCTTGTAGCTCGGGTTCTCGGCCTCGCCGCCGATGTAGCCGTTCACCGCGTCGGTGACGCCGGGCAGGTCCTGCAACGCCGCTTCCATGCACCAGAAGCAACCGCCAGCGAAGATGGCGGTCTTGAGATTTGCAGTCTCCATTTCGTTCACCGTGTCTTGATTGTTCCCTTTCTCGAGCTCATCCGGCACCCTTCCCGGCTGCCCTGCGGTGACGCACGCCGTGGCGAGGAAGAGGGTGAGGAGGAGCAATGGGAGCTTTCTCATCCGATTCGCTTTCCTCTGCCAGTTTTATATGCTTTTTCCCAACTTCTTCCCAAGTCTTACCAGAATACGGGTTCTAGAAGCGGGGGCGTCAAAGGAAGCCCCCGAGGCCTTTCTGCCCGCTCGCCTTCCCTTTCGCCTGCCGCTCCGCCGCTTTTGCCATGAAGCTGACGCCCCGGCTCCGCGGCTCGCTGACGGCGACGCCCTTGAACCGGGGCACGCCGTACACGCCGTCATAGCCGGGCGAGAACGCGACCTCTCCCTCCCTGACCGCGATGATGGCGTCGGCGACCGCTGGCGAGGTCACTGCGAGCAGCTCCTCCCGGG
>CAZSAS010000164.1:0-2602 GCA_964604855.1 uncultured Methanosarcinales archaeon | reverse complement strand
GCTGCCGACCTCGAGATCATCGTCACGGTCGTCTCGAGCGTTCCCTATCTCTGGGGGCCGACCCTGTCGACCTTGGAGGTGTGGAAATGAGCTTCCGAGCGGGGAGCTCCCGGGTAGAGAAGGGAAACGGTCTTCGCCGACGAGCGGCATTGGGGCGGAAAGGGGTGGTCTTCCTCATCATCTCGCTCCTCCTCGTCTCCATCTTCCTCACCATCATCTACGCCCAGCGACTCCCGACCAGCAGGGAACGCGCGGAGGGGGCGGTGTCGCGGATTCGTTCGATGAGCGACTTCATCACTGATTTCATGGCCGACGTGCACCGCGCGACGAGCATCGCCGGCTTCCGTTCCTTCATCGCGGCCGAGCAGTACATCAGCCAGGAAGGCGCTTTCATCACCGATCCCGCGCCGATATTCATCGAGTCGTTCATGAACGGGACGATTGACGGGTATCCCTATGAGATCATGGAAAACAGCACCTTCGGGGAATACCTGCAGCGTGTCAACGCCGAAGCGGCGAGGATCGGCATCGAGCTGAACGCGAGCGTGGTCAACATCACCCTCTCCCAGAGCACGCCTTGGAGCGTCGACATCGACTTCAAGATGACGCTGAACGTGAGCGATACGCGTGGCCTGGCGCGCTGGGACACTGTCGCGGACTTCAGCACGGAGGTCAGCATCCTCGACATCCGCGACCCGGTGTATAGCGTCTACACGACCGGCAAGGTCCCGAACACCATCAGGCAGAGCCCCTACAACAATTCCCAGTTCGTCATCGGCGGCAACGACACCACCAACCTCAACGACGAAATCACGAACATGTACTACCGGGAGGACCCCTACGCCCCGAGTTTCCTCCAGCGGCTCGCGGGGAACCTCACGGGCTCGTCAAAGTACGGCATCGCCAGCCTCGTCGACCTCGACGAGCTGAATGCGCAAGGGCTCTTCGTCAAGACCTACCAGAGCGTCGTCGACTTCCGCTATTTCAGCAATGTCTCGACGAACGACTACTGCCCGAGCATGGGCTCGCCCCTGCCGAGCTGGTTCAAGATCGACCAGGAGCACTACCAGGACCCAGCGCACGACTACGAGGTCAGCCTGCTCAACGCGACGGCCTGCTGAGGGCAAACGTTTAAAAGCGGGGAATCGGGGGGAAGGGCTATCGGGAGAAGGGACGAAGGAAGGATGAGCGTGCGGCCCATGAGCGCGACCGGCCCCGGACGGCAAGGCCAGGCGGCGATGGAGTACATGATCACCTACGGGTGGGTCGTCATCGTCGTGCTCGTCGCGATCGGCGCCTTGGCTTATTTCGGCGTCTTCGACCCGTCAGGCCTCGTCCCGAGCCGTTGCGACCTGGGCTCTGAGATCCACTGCCTCGAGTACCGGCTGGACGCGACGGCCATCTCGCTTGTCCTCTACAACAATCTCGGCTATGATATCCAGGATGTGAACGTGACGGTCTCCACCATGGCCCCCAACTGCACGGACTCGGTCCTTGTCGGCGACTTGGGCAACTCCGAGAAGACCGGCGTGCTCTCGTTCTGCGGCGGGGCCGCTTTCCCGACCCGGCTCAGGGGCGACCTGACCGTCATCTACACCGCGGCCGGCGAATCGGTCAGCCATTCGATCAAGGGGGCGTTCCTCCTCCGTCAGGAGGGCTGACGCAGGAGGAAAAAGCATGGGACCTCTCCGCATCGTGCGCTTCCACAACCCGTTCAGCCAGGCGCTCGGCCTGCGCTTCCGCAAAGCTGCGCCGGACACGCTCTACGTCTTCGACTTCGGCCGGCGCGTCCGGCATCGTTTCAGCATGTGGCTCGTCTTCACGCCGATTGACGTCCACTTCCTCGATGAGGAGCTGCGCGTCGTCGACACGAAGCGCGGCTTCGCGCCCTTCACGAGCTACCGGCCGCGCAGGGAGTACCGCTACGCGGTGGAGACACGGCCGGGACTCCTCGCCGACCCGTCCCGGCTGCGGGGCCTGCTGAAAAGAAAACTTTAAAAAGAACCAGACGGGAGGAGAAGGCATGGCTCGGTGGGTGGTTGCAGCGCTTCTTGTGACGCTTCTCCTCCTCTCGCTTGCCCTCTTCTCCTCGGCGATGCCGATCGGGGGTGAGTCCGGCTATGTCTACAGCTGCCGGAAGGCCACCGACTCTTCCCAGACCTGCACGATCGGCACGACCGGCTGCGCCCGCTACGAGAAGCCGACCGGCCAGACCACCTGGACGCTCTCGGACAGCGACGGGGACAGCGACTCCTATTACGGCATCTGTGGCCAGGACTGCGACGACAGCGCTTCCTCGGTCCACCCCGGCGTCGTCATCTCTCCCACATGCGCGAGCACTGACCGCGACTGCAACGGCATGCCCGACGACCACGAGGAGGCCTGCATCCCCGCCTTCGCCGTCAGCAGCTTCACGGGCAGCGCCGCCGGCAACACCGTCACCCTCACCGCCACGACGAACTACGAGGCGCGCTGCTGCTTCGACGACGCGAGCCACGCCGGCTACGACGCCTGCAACAGCGCCACGGGCAAGATAGCGGTCGTCAACACGCCTTTGAACGCGCCGTACACCGCGAGCACGCAGACCACGCAGAGCGTCGCT
>CAZSAS010000163.1:0-2612 GCA_964604855.1 uncultured Methanosarcinales archaeon | reverse complement strand
ATGAAAGATGGCAAGGCTAAGCGATACAACCTCGACGCGCGCGGCCGGCTCCGCGTGGCAGCGGCCGTCGGCGTGAAGGACTGGGAGCAGCGGACGAAGCTCCTCGTCAAGGAGCACGTCGACTGCGTCGTCATCGATACCGCGCACGGCGACACCATCCAGGTCATCGAGGCCGTGAAGGCTATCAAGAAGGCCTACCCGGACCTCGACGTCGTGGCCGGCAACGTGACCGAGCCGGGCAGCGTCACGAGGCTCATCGCAGCGGGCGCGGACGGCATCAAGGTCGGCCAGGGCCCGGGTAGCATCTGCACCACCCGCATCATCGCGGGCATCGGCTGCCCGCTAGTAACAGCGACGTTCAACTGTGCCCAGGCGGCCGGCGACGTGCCGGTCTGCGCCGACGGCGGCATCACCTACTCGGGAGACATCCCCATCGCGATGGCGGCGGGCGCCTCGTGCGTCATGCTCGGCAGCGTGCTCGCCGGCACGGACCAGACGCCAGGCGAGGTGTTCTTCGCAGACGGGAAGCAGTGGAAGGCCTACCGTGGCATGGGCTCCGTCGCGGCGATGCAGGCGAACGTCGGCTCGCGGGAACGCTACCAGCAGTCCGGCAAGGGCCCGCTCGTGCCGGAAGGCATCGAGGCGCGCGTCGAGTACAAGGGCAAGGCGCACAACATCTTCGCTCAGATGGAAGGCGGGCTGCGGCGCGGGATGGCGTACGTCGGCGCCGCGGACATCAATGAGCTGTGGGACAAGGCAGAGTTCCACCGCATCACGCATGCCGGGCGCGCCGAGAGCCACCCGCACGACGTCACCATCACGAAAGAGGCGCCGAACTACCAGCGGCGGTGAGCGCGATGCACGCGATCCTCTGCTTCGGCGCCAGCATCACCTGGGGACGCGGCGAGCAGCCTGCCGGGGGCTGGCCCGGCCGCCTCAAGGACTGGTTCGAAGCGCAAGACCCGTACAATGCGGTCTACAACCTCGGCGTCTGCGGCCACACCGCCAATGACGTGCTGAAACGTTTCGACGCGGAGGCGAAGGCCCGGATCGTGCATAAGCGGCCCGGCGACGCGTTCCTCATCCTCCTCTCCGTCGGGACGAACGACGCGTGCCTCCCCGGCGACGAGCGAAAGCCCAACAATACGCCTGAACAATTCGACAAGGACGTGCGATCGCTCCTCGAGAAAGCGAAAGCCTATGACGCGAAGCTCGGCTGGATCGGGCTGCTCGCGGTGGACGAGACGAAGGCGCGGCCGTACGAGGACACGAGCTTCTCGAACGAGCGCGTCAAGCTGTTCAACGGCATCGCACAGAAGGCATGCGCTGAACGGGGCGTGCCGTTCCTCGACGTCTTCGACCTCCTGAGCAAGGAGGAGTTAGCGGACGGGCTCCACCCGAATGAGCGGGGCCATGAGAAGCTGTGGGTGAAGGTCAAGGGATGGATTGAGGACGAGAGGCTGCTGCGGTAGCTATTTCTTCTTCCCTTTCGTCCCGGTGAGCTCCTTCGCGATCTTCACAGCCTCCTTCTCGACCTCTTTCGCCTTCTTCTCGGCCTCCTTCTCGACCTCCTCCTTCACGTGCTCTTCCTCCTTGAGACGGCGCTGGACGCGGCGCTCGAGGAGCTGGTCGATGTGGTCCGCCTCGCGTTCGAAGGTGTAGCGGACGAGCAGGTTGGCCGTGTAGAACACGATGCCGACGCCGAGGAAGCCGAACACTATCGTGGCGATCTTGCCGAAGGCGCTCGTGGGGACGAGGTCGCCGAAGCCGATCGTGGTGAGCGTGATGCCGGTGTAATAGAAGGCGTCGACCCAGCCCCAGCCCTCCACCGTGCTGAACAGGATGGCGCCGACGAAGAAGACGACGATGAGGATGCCGAGCGCGAGGCAGAGCTGTTCCATGAACCGCCGGTCCATCCCGAGGACACTGAGAAACGGGGTTTTAAACGTTTGCGGTCGGTGCAGCTCCCCTCCCTCGTGTCTCGCAGGCGCTTGGTGTCGGGTGGGTGCAGCCGAGGAGATGGAGAAGTAGGTCGGGACAGAGTATCTGGCGACCGGGAGAAGGAATGCGCGCCTGCGGGTGGAGCTCACGGCACCGGGGGCGCTGACTCGTGGTCCCTCCCCTGCGCGACCCTTGAGACACGCGAAGCACCCTTAAGGCTGCTCCGTTCCCGGCCTGACCTGATTCAGCATGATCCACGTCCACGAGGACGCAGGATCCACGGTCGCACGAGGGCGCCTGGTCCAGCGCAATGGACCCGCCCCGCAGGCTTCAGCCCCGCCGACATCCGTTTGCGGTAACAGGGGAGGATGAGCCCCCCGGCCTAGCGGACAAGGGGATGCGCAAAGGGTTTATAAAGCTAGCCCACACCCTTTTAAATAATCACTAATAAGTAGTAAAATAATGGAAATGTTTATAAATCCTCTCACCGTCTAAGAGCACATGAATACCACGCTCGCGCTCTGCGCCCTGGTCAAGGATATCTCGGCGAGCTCGTTTGAGGCCAGAGACCTTAGCGGCAACCGCAGGCTCTCCTGGGCAGACACCCTCGAGCATTACCGCCCACACATCGACCGGGCAGTCTTCGCGGTGAGCGAGCAAACGACAGACAA
>CAZSAS010000162.1:0-2660 GCA_964604855.1 uncultured Methanosarcinales archaeon | reverse complement strand
CTTCTTCGTCGTGCGGCCGTAGCGGACGCCGTAGCGCTTCACGCCCTTTTCATGCTTCTCTGCCATGATAAAACCCCGATGGCGCGCACGAATCGGGAGTCGTTTATAAAGCTTTGCCCCTTGCTCCGTCTCCCGAAAGCAGCAACTATTTAAGAGCGGAACACCGCGCAAAGGCCAGCGATCACCGTGCAGCTTGAACAGAGCGTTCTCGAAGCCTTCGACCACCCGGGGGAAGTGGGGCTCGCGCCCGGCTTCGACCTGGGCCCGGCCATCCACATGCTCCGAGACGTGGTGGGAAGCCACGCGCTCCTCAACGACCTCTCCAGTGGCTTCACAGGCGCTACCGCATGGCTCGACCGTCACCATATCCGGACTGCGGTCATGATCTATAGCCTCGGCGAGTCAGGCATCGACAGCGTCTGCCCCCTTCCTGCCCGCGTCGCGGCAGCCCTCAGGCATGACCTGGGGAAACGCCGTTTCCCCGACGAGGTGCTGAACAAACCGGGAGAGCTCGATCCTGACGAGTTCAGACAGATGACCTATCACTCCTTCCTTGGCTATCTCGCTCTCCGCCCGCTTTCCCGTGTTGTCGGAGCAGTTGCTGATATCGTGCTCCGGCATCACGAGCCGAGCGCGCCCGAAAAGGCCTATCTTGGTCCACGCGACCAGAACCCCGACATCGTCGCCGCGAGCGCGCAGCTCCGCGTGGTGGACAACTTCGACGCCGGTGCCAACTCCCGTCCGTACAAGGACTGCGTCCCGGAAGGGCAGCTCTACGGCTCCCTCCTGACGAGACACCCTGGCAGGCAACGCGAGATTGACACCCTCTTCCGCAGCTTCGCCTTGCCGCGTGCCGGATAGGCGCAAGAAGAATGGGGCTACGAGGATTCGAACCCCGGTCGCCAGGCCCCAAACCTGGAGTGCTACCAAGCTACACTATAGCCCCGTAGTTTTCTGGCTCTCACCAGAGTATATATAGGTTTCTCCGAAGTCGCACCCACTGACCCGCCCGTCCGCTCGTTCCTCAGCTGCAGCGCCGCTCGCGGGTTCGCGGCTCCCACCCACTCACAAGCGCCTGAAGGCGCGGAGGAGGTGAGGAAAAGGGGACTTCCGCGTCACTGAGAGAGTAACCTTTAAAAAGGCATCCCGGTTCACGAAGGCCACCATTTTACCGCGCACGGCTCGAGGGCCGTGAAGTCCGACACATCTGCAAGGGGCTGGACGACCCCGCACCCGAGCCCGGCTCGACTGCTCATAGTTCAAAAGACAACCAGATGGTGATACTCGATGGCCAAGGACAAGAAGGAGAAGAAGAAAGAGAAGCCGCAACGGAAGATCATCAAGAAGGCGACGAAAGCCAAGGCGAAGAAGCACTGGTTCCCGCTCGTCGGGCCGAAGAGCTTCGACAACGCCTCGCTCGGCGAGAGCCACGTCGATACCGTCGACAAGCTCGTCGGCAAGAGCATCACGGTCAACCTGATGCACCTGACGAACGACATGCGCAACCAGGGCATCGAGATCAGGTTCGATGTCGTCAAGGTCCAGGACGGCAAGGGCCTGACGGCCGTGACGTCCTATGAGGTCCTGCCGAGCCACATGAAGCGCGTCGTGCGCCGCGGCCGGAGCAAGATCATGGACAGCTTCATCGTCCGTTGCGGCAAGGACTGCCTGGTGCGCATCAAGCCCATGGTGTTCACGGCGAACCGCGCGAGCAAGGGCGCGAAGAGCGCGATCAGGCTCGCGGTCCGCCAGCGCATCAAGGAACTGCTTGCGCAGACCACGTTCGACCGGCTCGTCCAGGATCTCATCGGTTACAAGCTCCAGCGCGCCCTGAAGGACGTGGCGGTGAAGAGCCACCCCATCAAGAGCGTCGAGATCAAGGCATGCACGCTCCTGCCCGGCGACGTCGAGGTCAGGGAAGAGGACGGCGAAATCATCCTCGAGAAGCCCGACGAGGAAGCGGACGGGACGGACCTTGCTGCAGATGATGCCGAAGAGGATGCCGCAGAGGATGTCGAACAGAACGACGACGAGGCCGAGAACGATGCGGAAGAAGCGGCAGGCTCCAAGGACGCGGAGCGGGGCGACGCCGATGGCGATGCCGCCGAGGACCACGCCGGGGACGCTGTCGATGACGGCGCTGCCGATGACGCTGCGGTCGAGGACGAGATCCCCCACGAGGCAGCGAAAGCGGACAAAGAGTAACCTTTTTTAATCACGTTTCAAACCGCGCAGACAGGTGAGGATGTGGGGTTCGTACACGACTGGCAGAAAAAGCTCGGCTACCGCAAGGACCCCTTCATCGAGGTCCCAAGCAAGAACGCCGATCACTACTTCGTGAACCGGGATGCGGAGCGCGAGAAGCTCAATCTCTTCATCATCAAGCACCACCGCTTCGGCACGATCAGCGGCCCGAAAGGGAGCGGGAAGACCGCGCTGCTCGGCTGGCTTGAGGAGGAGCTGACGAAGCACCGCCACAAGACCATCACGCTCGCGGGCAAGCTCGTCGAGCACCGGAAGCCCTTCCTCGACCATCTCCTCGACCAGGCGCTCCACATCGTGGAGAAGACCGTGACGAGACCGCACGAGAAGCTCAAGAAGGACGAGGTCGAGGCCTTCCTCCTCCAGAAGCTGCGCAAGCGGCGCGTCATCTTCCTCGT
>CAZSAS010000161.1:0-2685 GCA_964604855.1 uncultured Methanosarcinales archaeon | reverse complement strand
CGTGGGCCGCGAGCAGCGTCTTCGCAGTCGCCAGCCCTTCCTGGTCGACGAAGACCGCGATGAGCTCGTCCTTCAGGCGCCGGCCGCGCTTGACGAGGAAGCGTCCTTCCTTCAGGCCTTGCTCGAGCGCCTGCTCGAGCTCGCCGGCCTTCTTGACGCTCCCGACGAGAGGGGTGATGGCGGCGTAGTCCTGCAGGTCCTCGGCGGAGAGGCCGAGCGCTGCGAGGCTCTCGTGCAGGCGCGCGCGTTCCGTCTCCTCCCTGAGGCGTTCCTTGGCTTCGCGCACCTTGGCGTTCTCGCGGGCGACGAGCTCCGCTGCTGTCGCGATCGCCTTCAGGGCCTTGCCGAGTTCGGCTTTCGGCGCGGTCTTGGCGCCCTTGAGTGGGATGGAGAGCTGGGCGGCGACGGCGCGCGCCTTGACGAGCGCGCCGGAGAGCTCTTCCGCGTCCGGCAGCGGCCGGCCCATCTCGGCGCCTTCCTGCTCCTGCTCGATGATGTGGAGTATCTTGAGCGCGTGCAGCTCCTCTATGACGTCGCGCATCCGCCCTTTCGGGCCGACGATGCGCAGCTTCACCATGTCCTTCAGCATCGTAACCCTGCCGCTAGCGCAGCTCCTCCTCGAACCGCTTGATGATGAACGCGACGGCCTTCGCCTGCCCTTTCTTCGCCTGCTCGTCGAGCCGGGCGAGCTGCTTCTTCGCCGTCCCCTGGAGGGCTGAGCGCCGCTTGGCCATCTCCGCTTCGAGCTCGCCGATCCGCCGCTCGGCATCCGTGCGGAGCTGCTCCTCCGCCTCGAGCTCCTTCTTCGCCAGCTCCTCCTTGCTCTTCCGGAGCCGCTGCTCGGCCTCCTTCCGGGCGTCGGCGATGCGCTTCGCCGACTCCTCCTCGGCCTGCTTGATATCGTGCAATGTCTTGTCCATCATGCTCCCCTTCGTTTCTTCGCTCCCTGAAGCCCTTCCGCCCTTTTCTGAGCCTCTTCAGCGAGCGTGTTTTAAATCTTTCCCTTCGCTCTCTGCCCCTCTCTGGGCGTGTGCATCTTTCTTCATGTGCATGACTGTCTTGAGAAGCCGCACGGGTTGGCTCCCGTGCCGACGCGAAGCACTACTCCCTATATAAATTTAGCGGTTCTTTAGACGAGAAAACGGATTTCTTCTTCCCGTATGGCCACTGTCGCCTTGGGAGAAAATCAAGGCCGAGCATGAGACGCACAGGCGGCTCATGATACGCGAGGCCGGTCAGATCCACAACGTGGTCGGTGCCCGCGACAGCGGCCAGAATTCACTCAGCGACCCATTCGCCGCAGGAGCCGTGGCTGCGCAGGTCGGTGCCTGCCTTCCTGGCGAGGCAGAAGTTGCGGTAGGTTACGCCGTCGGTGCCGCAGACCGGGTCGTACGTGGTCGCGCAGGCCTTGTTCAGGTCGACCTTGCCGTCGAAGATCGCGTCGTCCAGGACCGCGTTGCCGGTGATGGTCCAGGTCGGTTTCTGGACGACGAACGCGCCGGGATTCACGATCGCGAAGGCCATGACGGTGAGGAGGAAGATGCCGATGACGCCCACGATGGGCACCTTCATCCGTTGCCACGCGGTCTTCATGCGGGGGAGAATTGAGGGAGGATGTTTATAAAGGTTTCTAGCCGGGCGCCCGGCTACTGGGGCGTCTGGGTATCGGTTCCTGTTTCCCCGGAGCCGTATCCTGGCTCATGCCAGGCCGTCACCAACATGGCTGCCACGATGGCGCCATCGTACCAATGGATATGGCCGCCAAGCCGGTGGCCCACGTACGCGCCGGCAGCAATGATGCCGAACTGGAAGACCATCTCCCCAGAATCAGAGATATCACGTCGATGATCGTATCCCCAACGAAGAATTCTCATCACTAGGCCATGCTCTTCCGCCGATGAAGCGTCCGCAAGCTGTTCGAGAGGTTCGACCATAGAAGGGATACAGCCAGACATCATTATTAAATTTTTCTACCCCAGCGCTCGCCGCACGTCGATGACGTCGACGCTGTTCACGCCGTCGATGGCGCTGATGTCCTGCTCGAGGCTTTCCGTGCTGCCCTGGCTCTCGTCCATGACGAAGGTGATCTTGAGCGCCTTGAGGCCGAACGCGATGGGCTCGATTTCGGCCCGCTTCTCGCCGTTCTCGCTGACGAAGGCGTCGATCCTCGCTTCGGCTTCCCGCTGGAGGGCGTCGAGGTCGGTGTCCGGGCTTGCCGGCATGATCTTGAGGGTGACGATGGCCTTTCCCATGAGAATCGCCTAGTTCGGTCCGGTGAACCCGCACTTCGGGCACTTGTACGGCACCACGTTCTGCCGCTCGTTCTTGCTCCTGATGATTGTCGCCTCGCCGCATGCGGGGCAGGGGAACGAGACGCTCCCCTTGTCATTCACCACGCTCGTCCCGGTCGCGGTGCTCTTCGCTTCAGCCATGAGTATCGACCTCTCAGACAGGCGCGAGAACAGGGTGCCGTTTAAAAAGATTGCCGTGCCTCTTCCTGGGCGCTATAGGCTGCGCGCAGCACTCTCGCATGTTCGGCGGCGAGCTGTTCCACGTACTGGACGGCGCGCGCGCCGTCGTAGCTCCACCAGCACCAGAGACCGCGCTCGTAGGTCTCGCGCTGCATTTCTGTCAGGGAGTCGAGCACCTCTCGGAGCGTCTCGCCGTAGAAGTCCGGCCGGTCGT
>CAZSAS010000160.1:2015-2695 GCA_964604855.1 uncultured Methanosarcinales archaeon | reverse complement strand
CTGCCGAGCGCCGACCTGCAGGACATCGCTAACTTCTTCAAGGAAGAGAAGATTGAGGGGGAAGCATTCGGCCTTGATCTGGTGAAGGACCACGCGAAGCTCGCGAAGCTTCTGGAGAACAATCATTTCGACGTCGCCTTCCTCTTCAAGCTCCTCGATTCGCTGGAAACGGTGAAGCGGAACATCTCGGGCGCGCTGCTCGACAGCGTCAACGCGACCTGGCTCGTCGTCTCCTTCCCTACCGTTTCCATCGGCGGCAAGAAACACATCAGGAAGGAGCGGCGCGCATGGTTCGAGAAGCTGCTCGCGCGCAAGGGCTGGCACTGGGAAGGGCTCAGCGTCGGTGACGAGGCGTTCTATCTCGTCCTGAAGGACCCGGTCGCGCTGAGCAAGCGGCACTACGCGGCGAACGCGAAGGACCTCACGGAGAAGTACGTGACGGACATGACGCCGGAAGCGGGCATCTTCAGCAGATTCCTGAAGACGGGGAAAGTTCTTGACTTGGGCTGCGGCCCTGGCCGCGACACGAAGATGCTGGGAGAACGCGGTTACGCCATGACCGGCATCGACCAGAGCGCCCCGTTCCTCGAGGTCGCGAAGCGGCGGAACCCGGGAGCGCGATTCGTCGAGGGGGACTTCCGGACCTTGCCGTTCAAGGACGGCGAGTTCGACGGCGTCTG
>CAZSAS010000160.1:0-2005 GCA_964604855.1 uncultured Methanosarcinales archaeon | reverse complement strand
CGAGCATCGTCCATCTCTACGACGACGACCTGAAACGCGTCCTGGAGGAATGCAGGCGCGTCCTGAAGCGGGGCGGGAAGCTCCTCGTCGCCGGGAAAGAGGGGAAGAGCAGACTGAACGAGCGGTATGGCGCGCAAGTGTTCTTCCGTCACGACACGAAGGAGGACCTCGAGCGGTTCGTCGCCGACGCGGGCTTCACAGCGCTCCATGCCGAGATCCGTCCGAAACGCACGAAGATTCATGAGAAGCTGGACTTCGTCTACATCATCGCGGAGAAGAAATAAAGCTGGTTCTTGAGAGATTTGAGAAACGAATAAGAAAAGGATGAGGAAAAAAGATTTTACGCCTTGATCTTCTTCATCTCCTTCCAGGCGAGCTCGAAGAGCTCCGAGAGCGCCGCTGAGAAGAAGGGCGTGTTGATCCAGATTCCGATGTCATAGGTGGGGTGGACCTCACCGTCGTCCATCAGCATGAAGACCATCTCCTTGCCGTCCACGACGACGAAACGCGCCTTGCTCTTGCCGCAGTCCCTGATCTCGGCGATGCCCTTCATCTCCTTCTCCGCGGCCTTGGTCTCCTTGGTGAGCGGGGCCGCGATGCGAATCTTGACGCCGCGCTTCGCGCACTCCTCGAAGACGGGCTTCAGCCCTTCGACCTTGCGGAGCAGCCCGGAGCTGGTGGTCATGAGATCGACGCTCTTCTCCGCGCCCCGGATGGTGAGCTCGAGGTGGTTGTAGAGGTTGTGCCTGCCTTTCAGCGCGCCGGTCAGGTCCGTCGGCTCGACGAGCTCGACGCCTTGCTTGTGCAGGTTCCGCAGCTCGGTCACGACGTCCGTCTTCTTCAGGTCGTCAAGGCGGCCGACGCGCTCGTCGGCATCCTTCTTCACGTTCTTCTTGACGCGTTCCACGACCTCTTCCGGCGGCACGGCGATGTACTTGATCGGCTTGCCGATCTTCATCACGATGAAGCCCTTCTTCTCCAGGCTCTCGAGAACGTCATACGAACGCGAACGCGGCACGTTCGCGATGTCGCTGAGCTCGCCGGCCGTCGAGACGCCGCGGCTCAGCAGGGCCGTCCAGATCTTCACTTCATACAGGTTCAGGCCGAAATACCGACGCAGCTTGCTCAGAAATTCGTCTCTCACGATCATTGTTGTCTACCCCCTCACAGGGTCGGTCCCGTCGTGGAACCGAATCACCCCTTCTTAGTTTCGAATAATGGTGACTACTTTAAATATGTTCTCTTTTTGTCACTCCGGCGCGTGGGAACATCGCTTCTTGAGTGTGGGATAAAGACAGGGGAACCCTGCTCGCAAGTAATTATTTTCTATATGGTAATCCCTGTGTCGTGAAGCCCTCGGGAAGCCCACCAGTAAGTATATAAAAACTGGCGAACCTGTCCAGCGGATGGCGACCGAGGCAGAAAAGCTCGCGAAAGGGCTCCACCCGTTGGAGCGCAAGGTTCTCCCGCATCTCAAGCCGGAAGGGACCCTCGCCGAGCTCGCGGCCGCATCCGGGCTGCAGGAAGTCGAGGCGATGCGCGCGCTGCAATGGCTCGCGGGGAAAGGCCTGCTCACGATTGAAACAGAAAAAAGAGAAATAAAAGAATGGACTGAAAGGGCACAAAAAACGAAGGAATCGGGTTACAAAGTTCCAGAACTCTTTGTTCTAGAAAAGATGAAAAACCATAAAGAACCCGAATTTCCTTATAAAGAAATCAATTCTGCATTACCGGAGTATGACAAAGGTGCCACAGGCAACGTTATAGGCACGATGAGCGAATATCTCGATACCGTCGATACCAAACAAGGAAAAGCATTCAAAATAGAACCTACAAAAATCAAGACCGCTTATGAAGAAATTCAAACTGGAACCGCTCCTGCAATAGAGTGGGCAGCAAAACATGAGGGAGCTATTGATGTAAAGATTGCAAGCGCAAATGTTCAATCAAGTTTGACATTTTTTGAAGAGAAAAATAAAAAGGGTTATTTCATCAATAAAGATAA
>CAZSAS010000159.1:0-2706 GCA_964604855.1 uncultured Methanosarcinales archaeon | reverse complement strand
GCTCAATGCCAGGATGGCGAGGATGTCCTGCAAGAGCAGGATGCCGATGATGATCCGTCCGTGGAGCGTGTCGAGCTCGTACTTGTCGCTCAGCATCTTGATGACGACCATCGTGCTGCTGAAGCTGACGACGAGGCCGAGATAGAGGCTCGTCAGGGTGTCGAATCCGAGGAGGACGCTGGAGAGGAACCCGAGCGCGAACATCGCCGCCGCCTGGAGCACGCCGCCGATGCTCGCCACATCCCCGACGTCCTTGAGCTTGCGCAGGTCGAGCTCGAGCCCGACGATGAAGAGGAGGAAGGCGACGCCGATCTCGCTCAGGGTGAGCATGTTCTCCGCATCGTTGATGAGGCCGAGCAGCGGACCGAGCAGGACGCCCATCAGGATGTAGGCGGGGATGAGGGGTTGCTTGAGGAGCTTCGCGAGATAGCCGCCGATCGTCGCGACGATGATGATGATGCCGATGTCGACGAGGATGGTCTCCATGATGCTACACGTGTCCTGCTGCGTAACGCTCTGTCCCGTGCCGGGTCGTCGTCCGGGTCAGCTCCGTTCCTTGGTTCTCGCGTCTCTTGGTCCCTTACGCCTTGCCGAGCAGATTGGCACAGATTCGCTGTTTCTCTTCAATGAGAAGCTTGGCGCAGTATTGGTCCTCGCCGAGAAAGACGAGGCCGAGGTAGCAGTCGTCGCGCTGCTCCGCGTCCCCGATCACCTCGCACAACCGGGGTTCGCGCCAGGATTCCGCGATCTCTTGGAGACAGTAGTTCCGGTAACGCACCTCGCCGTTCACGCCGCAGAGGAGTATCGCGTCGGCGACCCCCCTCGCCTCCTGTTCGGCCGCCTGCACGGTCTCGTAATAGGTCTCGTCCGGGCTCTTCGAGGCGCTGTCCGTCGTGAGCCGTTCCGCGAGCGCGAGCGCTCCGGTCGAGGGAGGACTGGGGGTTTCGGCGCCTCCGGTCTCTGGCGGGGGCGGGCCCGGCATCGTCCCCTGGAGCCCGAAGTAGAGGGCGGCGCTGAGCGCGATGAGGATGATGAGTGCGAGGGGGATGAGAAGGTTCGGCCCCCTGCTCTTGCGCGCGTGGCGGAACGCCTTGTCGATCTCGGGCGCGGTGCGGCCCTCATCCTCGAGCGTCTTCCGTATCTTGCGCTCGTCGTAACCTTCGTCCAGGCGTTCCTGGACATATCTCACCAGCTCTTCATCAGCCACCGGATGCCTTTCCGAGGGAAGAGTATTTAAATATTATGTCGGGAAGGGTGCCGGGAGCGCGAGAGGAGCGGCCACGCTCGCCCCCTCGTCGTGCCGCCTCCCGGTCGGCTGGCGCACAAAGTTTAAATAACGCGCCTCCTTGCAGCCTCCTATGCGTTTTCGCCGCCTCACCATCATCAATGCGCCCGCTCCGCGCTCGCCGGACGTCAATGTGCAGCTCCAGTGGTTCGGCGGATCGCTCGGCCTCTTCAGCCCGCGGGACAAGGACAAGAGCTGTTTCCGCATCTTCATCACCCTGCTGAAGAGCGCGAAGTCGAAGCGCGAGCTCTCCAGCGACGAGCTGGCCAGGATCACCGGCCTCACCCGTGGGACCATCGTGCATCACCTGAACAAGCTGATGAGCGCTGGCATCGTCGAGACCTACCGGAGCAAGTACGTCCTGCGCGTGGAGAACCTCGATGCGCTCATCAACAAGCTCGAGCAGGACCTGGAAGAGACCGTCAAAGGGCTCAGGAAGATCGCGAACGACGTCGATGAGAAGCTGGGACTGTAGTCCCCTCCCGGCTCCTATTCTCAGAAAATCCCCGAAAAAATCGATCTCGACATCCTTTCGATTCTGAAATTATGAACAAGTTCTTGGAAGAATAAGAAAAAGGAAAAAGGTTTTCCGATACTCGCGCACAGCCTACTTCTTCCTGGCGATGAGCCAGAGGCCGAGCAGCGCCACGATGACGCCGAGCAGGATCCACAGCCACGTCAGGCCGCCGAATCCGCCGCCGGTCACCGCGCCGGTGATCGGGCTTGCCGGCTCCTCAGGGGGCGTCGGCTCGGGCTCCTTCTCCTGCGTCTGGTTGTCGCTGTTCTCCTGCGTCTGGCTGCCGCCCGAGACCTGGGTCTGGCTGCCGCCTGTCTGCGTCTCCTGTGGCGGTTCCGGGACCTTCACGCAGACGTCGTTCTCGTCGCGGACGTAGCCGTCGGCGCACTCGCTGGCGCTGCCGCCACCACCACCACCGCCACCACCACCGCCGTTGCGGACCTCGACGGTCGTCGAGTCGCTGAAGCTCTCTTCGCAGGTCGCATCAGGCGTGTAGGTCGCGGTGATGATCTGCGTTCCCGGGACGCCGAGCAGCACGTTCTTGCCGAAAAGCCCTTCGCTAAGGAAAGACACATCGCCGCCGGGCGAAAGGGTCACGAGGTCATCGATCGCAGGGTAGCTCCCGTCGCTGCCGACGACGCTGCCGGTCACGGTGACGCTGTTCCCGGCAAAGATGCTCGTCGGGTTCGCCGCGACCGAGACGATGTAGCCGAGCCTCGTGAAGAGGTCGACCATCGTGTCGTTCTGGTTCTCGCCCGTGTTCTCGTTGCTCGCGTAACAACCGGCGACAAGCTCACCCCCTGGGCGTCAAGCTCCCTGGCCAGGTCGACGAAGATCTGATTGGCCAGGTGTGAAAGCGGCGCGCGCAGCCCGCCCGAGGTCGCCAGCTGCGCTATCAGAACCG
>CAZSAS010000158.1:0-2720 GCA_964604855.1 uncultured Methanosarcinales archaeon | reverse complement strand
GGGTTGCTGGGCGTCGACATCCCCTTCTACATCCACGGCTCGGACTACCTCAAGCTCCTCGTCCAAGCGGGCCAGTTCGCGGACGATCTGGAGATCACGGATCCGGACCCGGGAGGCGGCCCCCGGTCCATCGACGTCAAGCTCACCATTCCCGAAGGCCTCCAGCCAGGACTCCACAAGATCTACATCGGAGCGATCGAAGCGCCCCCGGGCGGCATGCTCGGCGGCCGCGCCGCCGTGCTCATGAGCATCAGGATCAAGGTCCTCTCGGACACGCCAAACCTCAAGGCGGAGCTCGACGTCGACCCCGCCGGCGAGGACAGCGCGATGACGCAAGGCCACCTCATCGTCGAGAGCTGGAGCAAGCAGGCCCTCACCTTCTCCGGCTATATCGCCCTCGCCGACAGCGAGAACAACACCATCAGCACCATCCCGATCCCTACGACGCCGATCGCGTCGAACGACAAGGTGACGTACCCGTTCAACCTGCCCACGGCCGGTCTGCGCCGCGGCTTCTACCCCGTCACCGCCCATGTCCGCTATGGGGAGAACGCGACCATCGCCAAGGCGACCTTGCGGATAGGGACGAAGAACCTCAAGCTGACGCGGTACACCGACCGGGTCACGCAGGGCAAGATCAACCGTTTCGACTTCGAGCTGGAGAGCGACTGGAACGAGGAGCTCGCCGATGTCGCAGGACAGGCCGTGCTCGGCGACTACCGGAGCCAGCGGACGGCCGGCCAGGCCATCAACCCCTTCGGCCAGACGCAGTACACCGCCTACATCGACGCCACCGACTTCGGGCTCGGCGTTCTCAACGGCAGCCTCGAAGTCTCCTTCGATGGGGGGCAGAAGAGCTTCCCCATCACGGTGAACGTCGTCGCGGAACAGACCGAGGCCGCGAACCTCACGCCGCAGGAAGCGCAGGAGGCGCGCGGCTTCTTCATCCCGCTCGACAGCCTCACGCTCCTCTACCTCGCACTGGTGGTCCTCATCCTCATCAACATTTTCTTCCTCTTCTTCCGGCGGGAAGGCGGCAGGAAGCGCGACAAAGACGGGGACTTGCTCCCGCCGGGCGTCAAGCGATAAGGCCCGATAACCGAAGAACCGAGGCGCGACCATGAAGCTCCACCACGTCATCCTCCTCATCGCCTGCCTCGTCATCGTCGGCGTCTTCGGCACCCTCACCTACTACTTCGGCTTCTACATGCTCGAACGGCACGAGATCCCCATCGACTTCAGGGTGGAGAAAGGCGTGGCGGGTATCGACGCGGACAGCGACGCGCTCCACTTCGGCGCCATCCCCCCCGGCGGGTACTCCAGACGCCGCATGGACATCGTTCCGGCCCACGACGCGCGGCTCGTCATCACCATCGAAGGGGACGCGGCCGGCATGACCGCCCCGAGCAGGAACGACTTCCTCGTCTCCGAGGGGAAGCAGGTCGAGCTGGAATTCCGCACCGACATCCCGACGGACGCCGCGGAAGGCAATTACACCGGCACGGCCGTCTTCACCTTCTATCGGCCCTGACGCTCTACTTGCAATGATGCTCCGTGGCCGCGCTTCCGCGGCCGAACCGACGATAGCTTTAAATAAGGCGCTTGCGGTTTTCCCCCCTGTGGAGTGGCGGTGCAGCACGTGCGTTTCCTAACGGTCCTGGTCTTCCTGCTTCTCATAGTCAACACCATGGCGACGGTGTTCGTCGTCTACAAGACAGAGCAGAGCCTCCTCGCCACCACCGCCGAGGCCATCGGGACGTCAGAGGCCAAGATCGGCTTCTGCATGAACCTCGCTCCCGTGCTGGACGTGCCCTGCAACACGACCATGCGGCAGGACCGGTCCTACTACTGCCGGCTGAACGCGACGGACGCCGAGGGCGGTATCACCTACTTCCAGATACCGATGCCGCCGGACAACGTGAGCATCTTCGCCATCAGCGCCGGCGGCGAGATCAACTTCACGCCCGGGAACAACGTGACCGGCAACCACAGCTCCATGCTCGGCATCGACGACAACAGCGGCTGCGAGAACGCCTATGACTACTACTGGTTCAACTTCACCGTCCAGAACGTCAACGACCCGCCCTACCTCATCAGGAACATCCCGAACCAGACCTTCGACTCCGGGACCGTGCTCCAGGCGGTCTTCCTCAACGACTATTTCGCGGACCCCGACAACGACCCGCTCGCCTTCAGCTACGTCGAGGGCGTGGCTGAGACGCAGGTGAACATCACGCTCAGCAACGCGAGCCACGTCACCTTCACGAGCAACGGCTGCGGCGACGCCTACTTCCAGTTCTCCGCCACCGACCCGGGCAACCTCAGCGCGGAGAGCTCGTCTGCCTTCCCTGGAGTGACTGCTACCCGAACGGGATGCAGGTGAAGGTCTGCCGCGACAAGAACGGCTGCCAGGGGGAGAACGCCGAGGAGATCAAGTTCTACCGGAACTGCACCTATGAGGAGCCGCCGCCGGAATGCGAGGAGAACTGGCTGTGCTCGGAATGGGGCGTCTGCCGCATCGACGGCTGGCAGAACCGGACCTGCACGGACCTGAACGACTGCGGCTCCGCCCGGACGATCATCGGCGCGTCGTGGCCCTCGAAAAAGACGCACACCGCCCCGTCGCTGGTGCGGGCGATCTTCTTTCCCAATAGCTCTTCGACGACCGGCGCAAGGTGATTGTGGTAAAAACTCTCACCCAGCGTGTGGTCGAACGCAAT
>CAZSAS010000157.1:0-2720 GCA_964604855.1 uncultured Methanosarcinales archaeon | reverse complement strand
GTGCAGGAAGGCGCGGTCGTCCAGTTCGAACGCTTCGGCTTCTGCCGCTACGACCACCACGACGGCGAGCGGCACGTGTTCTACTACGGGCACAAATGATTTCTCCCAGAAGAACAAGATTTTTTAAATAGGTTCGGGCACGTGTTGTGTGTGATACTCGTCTTCGATCTCAGCGGCGTCTTCTTCAATGATGGCCTCGCAGAAGCGGTGCGACGCATCCACGAGAAGTTCGGTCTTGATGAGCAGGACGTCGAGGATGCTTTGAACGGTCCGTTTGCGAAAGAGTATCGGAAGGGAAATGAGCCTCCGGCAGAATTCTGGATGAGGGTGAAAGAACGCTTCGGCCTTGCCGACATCGAAAAGTTCAAGAAGCTCTTCTTCTCCTCATATCATCCTCACCAAAAGACTGTGGATTTGATCAGCAGGCTCCGAGCGAAGAACATCCGGTGTGGCTTCCTTTCAAATAGCCCGGAAGATCGCGTGAAATATCTCGATGAGCGGCATCACTTCGTGGACCTTTTCGATTTCGGAGCATTCTCCTACGAGGCCCATTCATGGAAGCCGGAGAAGGAAATCTACGAATTCCTGATCAACAAGGAGGACCTCAATCCGGCCGAAATAACCTATATCGATGATAAGAAGAAAAATCTCCCCCCGGCACAAGACCTCGGAATGAATACGTTACTCTTCACGAGCGTGGAACAGCTGGAAAAGGACTTGCCGATCCGCGCATCCATCAGTTCCGGGTCGTCATCGTAAAACCTTTCTCGGCGCTCTTCTCTCCTGCAGCAGCAAAAACTATTTAAACGAGCCGCTGGTGGCTCACGGGATACACATTATGAGGTGAACAACCATGCTTGTTGTGAAAGCGAAGATTAAGGACTACGCTACTGGCTACAACATCGCCGGCGACTTCGCGGAAGCGCTCGACCAGAAAGTGGCCGCACTCATCAAAGAGGCTGTGAAGCGCGCGGAAGGCAACGGCCGCCGCACCGTGATGGCCAAGGACATCTAGACGGTTAACTCTTTTTCCTTAATCTTCGCCGAGATCTCGATGAAGACGCGTTCGAAACGCCTGGCAGCGTCCTCGGGGAACTTCGATTTCTCCCTATAGGTCCAGTAGAGCCGCTCCAAGGCCTCGAAGTCGCGCTTGAGGATCTCGAGCTCGAGATGCTTCGTCTCTTCCCTAACAGCGGGATTCGTGCCGTCGAGCGTGTCGAGCGCGTGCTGGAGATCGAGGTCGAACGCGAGGTCCCGCGCCAGGTTGCGCTCCATGCCGAGCCCGTCCAGGAGCCTGTGCATCTTCGCGGCGAGGGCAAGGCTTGAGAATGCGAGCTTGGCGACTTCCGGCACAGGCTCACCTCGGAGGCGGCGGGACATCGCCCAGGTCTATCCGAGGACCGGGCCTGCCCGGTGCGCCGGGCTGTGCTAGCCCCATCTGGGGCGCCTGCTGCCGCATGCCGCCCGGACCGGGCGGCGGCATGCCGGGCTGCCAGGTCGGCACGCCTTGAGAAGCGTTGGCTGGAGGCATTCCCTGCACCACGTGTTGGGCTGGGCTCCCCGCTTGCGGAGGGCCTCGCTCCTCGTACTCGTCAGGAGCCGCTTCCTCAGGCTTCCCGTGCGCGACGCGCTGCTCTTTCAACAGATCGGCGATGGCGACAATGCCCCGTGCGAGCTTCTCGTTCTGCTCCAGGACGCGATTGATCTTCTCGGTGTTCGCCTTGTCTTTGTAGTCGCGCACGATCTCGTCGTTCGCCGTCTCGAAGATATGGACGAGCGTGCTCACGTTCTTGTTCAGCTTGTCGAGCGCGCTGAGCAGGTCCTTGCTGCTCGTCGTGTCTCCGAAAGGGTTCTTCTTGATCCTGTCCACTTCGTGCTGGAGGTGCTCGAGCTGGTTCCGCGGGACGAGCTCATACTCTTCGGGATTGCGAGAAACGTTCTCAGGCATGGCCACCACCTCTCTGGTTGCTTACGAGAAAGAGGGTTTAAAAGGTTTTCGCGGTTTTCCCCGGCCGTCGGGCCGCTCCGGGCATTCGGGCTAGAGTTCGTCCCGGGGCATCGCTGAGCGCAGACCTTGGGCATCCTGCCGTTCCGCATTGATGACGTCGTCGATGCGGAGGATCATGATTGCGACCTCGGCCGCGCTCGAGACGGCCTGCGTCTTGATCTTGAGGGGCTCGAGAACGCCCCGACGCCACGCGTCCATCTTGCGGCCGGTGTTGACATTGATGCCCGCCCATCGCTCGCCCTTGTCGTGCGCCGCCTTCAGCTCGGTCAGCGCGTCGATGGGGTCGATGCCCGCGTTCTCCGCGAGGGTGCGCGGGATAATCTCCATCGCGGTAGCGAAGGCCTGGACGGCGAGCTGCTCGCGCCCGGACAGGGACGCGGCATATTTTCGCAAGTCTTTCGCGATCTCGAGCTCGGGCGCACCCGCGCCCGCGACGAGCCTGTTGCTCGTCACGGCCGTGCTGACGACGCCGATCGCGTCCTCCAGGGCGCGCTTCACCTCGGCCGTGACGTGCTCGGTCGAGCCGCGCACGAGGATTGTGAGGGCCTTGGGGTGCTTGCATCCCTCGACGTAGACCATCGCGTCCTCGCCGACACGCCGTTCCTCGACGAGACCGGCGGCGCCGAGATGGCCTTTCTCGAGGTCGTCGAGATTGGAGACGATGCGCGCGCCCGTCGCCTTCGACAGGCGTTCCATGTCGGACTTCTTGACC
>CAZSAS010000156.1:843-2732 GCA_964604855.1 uncultured Methanosarcinales archaeon | reverse complement strand
TTCTCGAGCAGCTCGACCTTCACCCCGGCGTGTTCCATCGGGATCCAGAAGAAGAGCGTCACGGTGCGCTGCTCGTCCTCGTCCTCCTTGAGCAGCTGGTTCAGCCGGCCCAGGGCCTGGACGGTGAGGTCGATGCCCTTGTTCTTGAACTCGTAGCGCCCGGTGATGAAGAAGATGAGGTTGTGGTCGAGGTTGAAGAGGTAGTAGGGGAAGAAGTAGTAGGTGAGGAAGCTCCGCAGCTTCTCGCGGCAGGTGAGGTGCTTGATGCTCGTCTCCTCGAAGGTGGGGAACTTGCCGATGTCCAGGCCGTTCAGGACGAGCACGTCAGGAGCGCGTCCGAGCAGCTTCTCGGCCTCGAGCCCGGTGATCTCGCTCACCGTGGTGAAGACGCTGGCCTCGTGGGCGCAGGCCGTCTCGGTGAGGTGCTTCGCCTGTACGCCGTGCTGATACGCCTCCCGTATCGGGTCGAGCGTGTCCAGCATCTCGTACAGGTCCTCGCCGCTACCGGCGATGGCGCGGCCGAGCATGGTCGCATGGGTCGTGAAGACGGTGCGGATGCCGCTGCCGTGGCGCTTGAGGAAGAGGATGCCGGCTCCGGTGAGCCATTCGTGGAAGTGCGCGACGGGCTTCTTGCCCGGACGCTCCCGCTCGATGGCTGCGAGCAGCTTCGCGACCGCGGCCGAGAAGATGATGGGCTCCTCGTATTCCCAGCCGGCGCCGAGGCTGTCGATGCGGTAGTCCTCCCAGAGCTGTTTCTTCAGGTCGTCCTTCCAGGATGCGACCTGGCTGCAGTCGAGCAGGATGACTCTCGGCTCGCCCTTGATCTGCCACGTGCCGTAATGGCAGGCGACGCCTTCGCTCTCCAGGCTCGACATGGCGCGCCTGATGTCCTCCGGCGCCTCGCAGGGCTCGAGCTCCAAGGCGGCTTTCTGCTCGAAATACGGGCCGATGAGATGGTAATCCTTGTAGTACTGCATCATGAGCGCGGCCTTGCTCTTCAGGACGGTGTGGATGCCGCCCACCTTGTTGCAGACCTCCCAGCTCGTCTCGAACAACGAGTCCGCGTGCGGCTCGTTCCGGCGTTTCGGTTTGGGGTTCATGGTTTCTTGCTTGTTCCCTGTCAGTCGCTTCCTGGTCGTTGTCTGTGTCGTTTGTCGCTCTTCCTACGCGTACCAGCTGACGATGACGCCGAGGATGAAGCCGATGATGGTGCCGAGAAGGAAGCCGTAGACGAACTGCTTCACCAGGAATCTCATGTGCTCCTCCGCGCTCACCGGGCGGTCAATCTTCTCCGTGATGGGGACGTGCGCCGGCTCGTCGCTCACCGCCGCGAGCCGCGGATGCTGCTCGGGCACGAGTTCGTCCCGGGACGGCAAGCTGGCCTCCTCGCCTCGGCCTTCTCCGGGCGGCGCGGGCATCGCCTCGTCAGTCCACTCGACCGAGGGTTCGGGAGTGACGGCGTGCACGTCAGGGATCTCGCCGGTGAAGGTCTCGAGCTGCTCGCTCGGATCGCCGGTGAGCGGTGGCGGTCCCGCCGGGAGCTCTTCACGCCGCGACGGGTCTTCCGGCTCGCCAGGGTGCGCGAAGAGCTGTTCCTCGATACGCTCCTGGAAGTCAGGGACGCCTTCTTTCTCGAGCTGCTGCTCCGCGTCCTTGGTCTCGTCCGGGAAGAGCGCCTCGTTCAGGAGCTCGACCGTCTCGACGATGCTGCTCACCGCCTTGAGACTGTCAGCGAGCTCTTGCCGCTTGAGCACCTCGCCCACCCAGTTCGCGAAGTCGTTCTTCTGGTCGTTGACGTGGCCGTAGAACTCGTCGTAGGAGATGCTCTCGATCTTCTCTTTCAGCCCTGCCAAATCCGCGACGGCAGTGCCGTCCCGGAACCGGAAGCG
>CAZSAS010000156.1:0-823 GCA_964604855.1 uncultured Methanosarcinales archaeon | reverse complement strand
TCCAAGGGACTCACCTCTTTTCTCTCCTCACCTCGAGCCGTCGCCGGCCCGCTTCCCTATTTCTTCATCGCCTTGTCCGCGACATGTTTGTAAATCGTGAACTGGAGATGCTTCGGGCCGGTGACGCCGACCAGCTTCTCGGCCAGCTCGATGTCCTCGAAGACATGCTTGACCCAGTTGTAAAAGTCATTCCGTTCCTCGTTCACGTGGTAGTCGAACACTTCCTGCTCGATCCGGTCCATGATCTCCGCGAGCTCCTTCACGTTCTTGACCCGCTCGCCGTTGACGAAGAAGAAATGGCGCTCTTCCGGTAGTTCCTGCGCGCCGTAAGTGCCGAGGCCAATCCTCATCTTGGCGTGTCCGGTCGCCTTCTTTCTCGCAGCCTTCTTCGGCTTCTTGGTCTTCTTCACCGCCGCCTTCGGAACGGCCGGTGAAGCGGCGTCCTTTGCCGGAGCCTTCGCTTTCTTCGCGGTCCTCTTCGCGCGTGTCTTCCTTGCTTTCTTTGCAGGGTCCTTCTTCGCCATCTCCACCACCTCTTCTTGGATGCTCAGCTCTTTTTGGCCGTCGCGAGAATCTCGCTCGGGTGCTCCGTCACCGTCATGCCGCTCCCTTCCGGGCGTTCCGCTTTCGTGCGGAGCGCGAGGTCGTTGAGCACGTTCATGAATGCGATGTAGCCCTCATAGGGCGTGTCGTACGGGTTGAAGTACTTGTGGACGTCGCCGTCGCTGAACCACTTCGTGCACATGTAGTAGAAGTGGTCGCTCGTCGTGAGCCGTTTCCAGTCCTGGATGATTCCCTCGTTCCCGGAGGCCATGACCGCATC